>NZ_DHEI01000035.1:23504-30474 GCF_002399805.1 Flavobacterium sp. UBA4854 | reverse complement strand
GATGATTTGGTTGTTAAAAAACAAGGAGTTGAAAAAGTTGATGTAAATCCAATTTATTTTGATTATAACAAGTACAATATCACACCAAAAGCAGTTGAAGAATTGTCTAAAGTTGTCTTTGTCATGCAGAAATTTCCAAACATTAGAATCAAAATTGAATCTCATACAGATTCACGCGGAAAAGATGCGTACAATTTAAAACTTTCAGACAATAGAGCAAAATCAACTCGTGATTATATTCTTTCGCAAGGTATAGATGCATCTAGAATCGAAAGCGCAATTGGGTATGGAGAAACTCGATTAGTCAATAGATGTAAAAATGGTGTAAAATGTTCTGAAGAAGAGCATGCGCAAAATAGACGTTCAGATTTTATCATTATTCAAAAATAATTTTATATTTTCGCTGTAAAGTATTGATTTTCAGTTTAAAATATAAAACGTCGAAACCATTTGGAAGTTGGTTTTTTAAATTCTTTTTTAAGAATAATGGACAAGGAGAGAATCAGACTGCATGAATTTGCAGTCTGATTTTTGATTTTCTAAAACTTTCATTTTTTCTGCATTTGAACAAAAATAAATTCTAATTTTGATATTCAGTTTTTCATTATTATAATCTGCAATATTTTACTATTTATGAGCATTCAAGAGACCATTCAAACATTACGAAATGAACTTAATCAGCACAACTATAATTATTATGTGTTAGACAATGCTACAATTTCAGATTATGATTTTGATATTAAATTGAAAGAACTTCAAGATTTAGAGAATAAACACCCAGAGTTTTTTGACGAAAATTCACCAACCCAAAGAGTGGGAGGAACCGTTACTAAAAATTTCAAAACAATCGCACACCAATACAGAATGTATTCTTTGGATAATTCTTATTCTAAAGAAGATCTTTTAGATTGGGAAAACCGCATTCAAAAAGTTTTAGGAAACGTAAACTTGCAATACACTTGCGAATTAAAATACGATGGAGCCTCAATAAGCATTACTTACGAAAACGGAAAATTAGTTCAAGCCCTAACACGCGGAGACGGTTTTCAAGGTGATGAAGTAACAAGTAATATCAAAACCATAAAATCAGTTCCGTTGCATTTAAAAGGAAACTATCCTGATAAATTTGATATTCGTGGAGAAATTATTCTTCCATTCGCTGGTTTTGAGAAAATGAACCAAGAATTAATAGAAATTGGAGAAACTCCATATTCAAATCCAAGAAATACAGCTTCGGGAAGTTTAAAGTTGCAAGATAGCGCTGAGGTTGCCAAACGTCCGCTAGAATGCTTGCTTTATTTTGTAATAGGAAACAATCTTCCATTCAAAACTCAATATGAAGGATTAGAATCTGCTAGAAGCTGGGGATTCAAAGTTCCTAAAGAAGCAAAATTAGTCAACAGCATGCACGAAGTTTTTGACTTTATTGATTATTGGGATGTGCATCGCCATAATTTGCCTTATGAAACTGATGGCGTTGTTGTAAAAGTTAACAGTATTCAGCATCAGGAAGAATTAGGTTATACAGCAAAATCGCCACGTTGGGCAATTGCATACAAATTTAAATCAGAACAAGTTTCGACCAAATTAAAATCAATTTCATATCAAGTTGGAAGAACTGGAGCAATAACGCCTGTTGCCAATTTAGAACCTGTTCAGTTAGCTGGAACAATTGTAAAAAGAGCTTCTCTTCATAATGCCGATCAAATTGAAAAATTAGACATTAGAATAAATGACACCGTTTTTGTTGAGAAAGGAGGAGAAATTATTCCAAAAATCATTGCAGTAGATTTAGAAAAACGACCAGAAGATTCAGAAAAGACATATTATATTACACATTGCCCAGAATGTCAAACCGAATTGGTTAGAAACGAAGGAGAAGCGAATCATTATTGTCCTAATTTTTATGGATGTCCTCCGCAGATTATTGGAAGAATTCAACATTATATTTCAAGAAAAGCAATGGATATTGAAGGACTTGGAGGAGAAACAGTGGCGCTGCTTTTCAAAAATAATTTAGTTCATAATTATGCCGATTTGTATGAATTAAAAGTAGAAGATATTCTTCATTTAGAAAGAATGGCTCAAAAATCAGCTGAAAACCTAGTAAATGGAGTTCAGAAATCAAAAGAAATTCCGTTCGAAAGCGTATTATTTGCATTAGGAATTCGTTTTGTTGGAGAAACAGTTGCCAAAAAATTGGCAAAACATTATAAAAATATAGATGCTTTGGCTCAAGCTTCTTTAATGGATTTAATTTTGGTTGATGAGATTGGAGAAAGAATTGCTAAAAGTGTTATCGAATTTTTCGAAAACGAGGAGAATAGAAAAATTATTGAACGTTTAAAAAGTTATGGAATTCAATTTGAAATTGAAGAAAAAATAAACCCAAATGCTACCGATAAATTTGTTGGAAAAACTTTTGTAGTTTCTGGCGTCTTTAGTCAATTTTCTAGAGACGAACTAAAGAAAACTATTGAAGATAACGGAGGAAAAGTAGGAAGCTCAATTTCTGCAAAAACAGATTTTGTAGTGGCGGGAGATAATATGGGACCAGCAAAATTGGAGAAAGCAACAAAGTTGAACATTACCATATTATCAGAAGAAGATTTTATAAACAAATTAAATGAAGCCTAACAAACCGTCATTAATTTTGTTCTTTTTTGGCTTGTTGTGTACAATCATTTTTGATTGGACAGAACAAGACTTTTTTGCAACATATGCAAAAGCGATTGTTCTCCCTGCTATTTTTATCTATTATTTAATTAGCAGTGAGTTCAAAATCGGAAAAATAGAAAGTTTAATTTTCTTCTTTTGTTTTGTTGGACAAGTTTATGATTTAATGGATGTTGAAAGTTCTGAAATTGGAGGTGTTCTCAGCTTTTTAATCGTTTACATTTTAATCGTCGTAATATTTATTCGGGAACACAAACGAATAAAGTTAACCAGAAGAGATATTCTGCCCATTTCTATTGTAGTTGTTTTTATCGTTTATTTATTAATCTCTGTTTTGAGCCTACAGCTGGACAGCATGAGAAAATTTATAATGATATACACCGTATACGGAATCGTTCTGAGTTTACTAAGCTATTTCTGCTTTGTTAGTTATATTACCAAAGGAACACACATAGCATTGCTAATGTCCCTTATGGCAATAAGCTACATTTTTTCTGATATCTTTTATATTTTTAATGAATATTTCTCGTATTCGGTTGTCTTAGTTTTAATACGAGATACAACTCAAATTCTAGCTTATTTCTTTATGGTAGAATACTTTTTAGAAAAAGCTAGAATTCAAAGAAAGACTATACAACAATAGTTGCACTTTGGTTGGTATGTGCTTTGTTTTTGTCAAAATAGAAATCGATACGACCTAAATTAATTCCGTAGCATCCAACTTGATTTACCAAAACATCTTTTCCATCCTTATTTTTTACAATTGTAGGTTTGTCTAAGAAAGTATGAGTATGTCCTCCGATAATTAAGTCAATATCTTGTGTTTGTTCAGCAAATGTCAAATCACTAATTTTTGTTGGATCATCTTTGTATTTGTAACCTAAATGCGAAAGGCAAATTACCAAATCACATTTTTGCTCTTTTTTCAAAAGCTTTGTCATATCTTGAGCAACTTCTACCGGGTTGTTGTAAACTGTTTCCAAGTATAACTTTTTATCTACTAAACCTTGCAATTCGATCCCAACACCAAAAACACCAATTTTAATTCCGTTTTTGTTAAAGATTTTGTACGGTTTTACATGTCCGTCCATAACCGTATTTTTAAAATCGTAGTTAGAGTTGATAAAGTCAAACGTTGCATGCGGAAGCTGAGCATATAATCCGTCAAGACCATTATCAAAATCGTGGTTTCCAATTGTAGAAGCATCATATTTCATCATACTCATTAATTTGAACTCCAGCTCACCCCCATAATAATTAAAATATGGAGTTCCTTGAAAAATATCTCCAGCATCCAATAAGAGTACATTCGGATTTTCTCTTCGAATTGTTTCAATCAATGCCGCACGACGAGACACCCCGCCTTTGTTAGGATTACGCGGATCATCAGCAGGAAAAGGGTCAATGTGACTATGCACATCATTAGTATGCAGAATTGTTAAATGCTTAATATCGTTACTTTCAAAACTGCTCAAAGACAATCCTAAACTCAATAGGGCAGTACTTGCTGCTGTTTTTTCGATAAACTCTCTTCTTTTCATTTTATATATTTTTTGCAGAAATGCTTTGCTTGTTTTATAATTTTTTATTCTTCTGTAATTCTGATATTTTTTGGAGCAACAACTGTGTCTACTTCTTTAAAATAATCAATTAGTACATCTCTTAGTTTGTAATTTAAATCAAACTTTTGAGTGCTTTTTGCAAAGAAAGTCATGCTGTCTCCTCCATTTGCCAAATAATCGTTTGTGGCAACGTAATACGTTTTGTTTAGGTCTAATGGCTTGCCTTGTATCATGATATTTTTTGCCTTGTTATCTTTTGTAATTGTAAAAGTCATTCCAGACAATGGCTGAGGTTTTTTCTCCTTAATAATATAAGCCGCAATTTCTAATATTTGTTCACCTTTTAAAGCCATAACAACCAAGCTGTTTTCAAAAGGCATAATTTCGAAAGCCGATCTTGTTGTAACATTTCCTTTTGGAAGAATAGCGCGAATACCGCCATGATTTAAAAGACATAAGTCAATATCTTTCTTTTCTCTAGCATTAAAAACAATGTTTCCTCTTTGCACACAAACATCTGCCATTAGGCTTCCAATTCCAGTTTGCCATTTTCCTGTGCTTTTGTCAAGTGTTTCAGGACAATAAGCCAAAACATTATCCAAATCCTGATTGATATGATCGCGATAAGGTTTAATAAAGTTTTCAATTTCAGAAGTTTCTCCAGCGTTTTCAGTAACTGGAACTTGTTTCCCTTCAATTTTTGTTAAATTGTAGTTATTCTTACTACATGAAGAGATTAAAAAAAGTGTTAAGAATATAACAAAAAGTTTTAAAAATCCGTTATACTTTTTTAGTTTTACCATTTTAAATGCAACTTAAATAATTAATTTTGTAATCTGGTAAAAGTACTATGTTTTTGAATTATATAAAGGAGTTTTTTGTAAAAAAATCATTAAATGTTAATTTAAATAATGAAAAAAGCGAAGTATTTACTAAAAACGTTCAAACGATTGGTTTATTGATAGATGAAAGCAATTTTGAATATTCAGAAGCACTAATAAAGGAGTTAACGCTTCAGGGAATCGCTTCAGAAAATATAAAAGTTGTTGCATACAAAGGAAAATTCAAGGAAAAAGAAGTCTATTCTCGCCCGACTTTTAGTAAAAAACACATGAATTGGAAGGGAGAAATAACGGAAGCTTTTTTAAATGAGTTTGTGAATTCAAAATTTGATCTTTTGCTGAGTTATTACAATGTCGAAAACAGTATTTTGATGTTAATTACGAGCAAGTCAAAAGCTAAATTCAAAATCGGATTTTCTGCTGTAGATCAAAGATTAAATCGCTTGATGATTAGTACAGAATTAAGAAACTATAAACTTTTCGTTTCAGAATTGTTTAGGTATTTAAAAAATATAAAATAAATTAATTAATAATATGCAATCATTGATAGGAACTGGTGTTGCACTTGTGACGCCATTTAAAAAAGATTTTTCAGTTGATATTGAAGCTTTACAGCGAATCGTAAACTTCTCTATAGATGGTGGAGTGGAATATCTTGTTGTGATGGGAACAACAGCAGAAAATGCGACCCTTACAACAGATGAGAAAGAGTTGGTTATAAAGACTGTAATCGATGTAAACAAAGGAAGATTGCCTCTAGTTTTAGGAGTTGGAGGTAATAATACTATGCAGATTGTTGAGGAATTAAAAACAAGAGATTTTTCTGCTTTTGAAGCGATATTATCTGTTTCTCCATATTATAACAAACCAACTCAGGAAGGAATTTATCAGCATTTTAAAGCAATCGCTGAGGCTTCTCCGGTTCCTGTAATTCTATATAATGTTCCAGGAAGAACTTCAAGCAACATGCTTCCTTCTACAGTAGTGCGATTGGCTAACGATTTTAAAAATGTTGTAGCCATTAAAGAAGCTGCTGGAGATATGGCTCAGGCAATGCAAATTATTAAAAACGCACCAAAAGATTTCTTGGTAATTTCAGGAGATGATATGTTGGCATTGCCGATCGTTTTGGCAGGTGGAGCAGGAGTTATTTCTGTAATTGGACAAGGTTTTCCGAAAGAATTTTCCGAAATGATTCGTTTAGGATTAAATAAAAAAGCAGTTGATGCGTTCAAAACACATTACTTTTTATCAGACAGTATCGATATGATTTTTGAGCAAGGAAATCCAGCCGGAATCAAACAAATCTTTCAAGCCCTTGGAATTGCTGAGAATACAGTTCGTCTTCCATTAGTTTCTGTTGATGATTCGTTAGCAACAAGACTAAACGACTTTGTAAAAAACAGCATTAAATAATTGTTAAAGTGCTAGTATTTTAAGATACTAAAAAATTATTTTGCAGTAGCTAAATTAATAACTAAATTTGCCACCGAAACTTCGGTGCAATTTCACTTTGGCATAAAATTGTCTGAGAGATTGTAATAACAGTAAGAAAATGAAAAAAACACTATTGCTTTTAATTGTTGTAACTCTTTTTTATTCTTGTGGAGAATATCAAAAAGCGTTGAAAAATGAAGATGTTGCAGCAAAATTTGAAATGGCAACAAAAATGTATGATGCTGGTAAATACACAAAAGCGATTCGTCTTTTTGAGCAATTAGCAACTTCATATAGAGGTAAACCTCAGGCAGAAAAACTGTTTTATATGTTTTCGCAGTCATATTATAAAACAAAGCAATATTATTTAGCTGGTTATCAGTTTGAAGCTTTTGTTTCAGGATATCCACGAAGTGAAAAAGTTCAAGAAGCTGCTTTTTTAGGAGCATATAG
>NZ_DHEI01000035.1:22367-23324 GCF_002399805.1 Flavobacterium sp. UBA4854 | reverse complement strand
TTTATTGATAATTATCCAAACTCTGAATATATTCCTCAAGCAAATGAGGCTGTTCAAAAGTTAAATGGCAAATTAGAGAAAAAAGCATACGAAAATGCTAAAGGATACAATACAATTTCAGATTATAAATCGGCTTTGATCGCTTTTGATAACTTTATTGCTGATTTTCCTGGAACACCTTTTAAAGAAGATGCATTGTTTTATAAATACGATTCAGCATACAAATTGGCAATTAATAGTATTCCTGCAAAAATGGAAGAACGTTTGCATGTTGCACAAACAGCTTATGCTAATTTGATGAAGTTTAAAAGCGATACAAAATATAAGAAAGAGGCAGACGAAATGAATGCCAGAGTTGAAACAGATTTACAAAAATTTACTAAATAAAATAAAGTCATGGATTTAAAAAAGACGAATGCTCCTGTAAACACAATAACTTATAATAAAACAGTTATTGAAGAGCCAACAGGAAATGTGTATGAGGCAATTACCATTATGGCTAAAAGAGCAAATCAAATTAATTCAGAGATTAAAAAAGAATTGACTGAAAAATTAGAAGAGTTTGCGACTTACAATGATAGTCTAGAAGAAGTTTTTGAAAATAAAGAACAAATTGAAGTTTCTAAATTTTACGAAAAATTACCAAAACCACACGCTTTAGCTGTTCAAGAATGGTTAGACGGTAAAACTTACCACAGAAGTTCAAACAAATAATAGTACAATGTCAGTTTTAAACGGGAAAAAGATTTTACTGGGTGTTTCTGGTGGAATCGCAGCGTATAAAACAGCCACTTTAGTACGACTTTTTATAAAAGCAGGTGCACATGTCCAAGTGATAATGACACCTGCTTCTAAGGATTTTGTAACCCCACTTACATTATCAACCTTATCAAAAAATCCTGTACATTCAAGTTTCTTTAATCAAGATGACGAAGATGAAGTTTGGAACAATCACGT
>NZ_DHEI01000035.1:17297-22114 GCF_002399805.1 Flavobacterium sp. UBA4854 | reverse complement strand
TGGATATGTACAAACACCCATCGACTTTATCGAGCTTTGCTGCATTAAAACAGTACGGAAACATTATGATTCCTGCTGAAAGCGGAGAATTGGCAAGTGGTTTGTCTGGTGAAGGTCGAATGGCTGAACCTGAGAATATTGTTGCATTTCTAGAAGCTGATTTGGAAAGTAAATTACCTTTAAAAGGAAAAAAAATACTTGTTACAGCAGGACCAACATACGAAGCAATAGACCCTGTGCGTTTTATTGGAAATCATTCGTCAGGAAAAATGGGATTTGATATTGCGAATGAAGCGGCAAGCTTAGGAGCAGAAGTGTTCTTAATTGCTGGACCAACTCATTTGAAAGCTAAAAACAGTCTTATAAAAGTAGTAGATGTGATTTCAGCTCAAGAAATGTACGATGCCTGCCATGTGTATTTTAATGAAGTTGATGCGGCAATCGCAGCAGCAGCTGTTGCAGATTACAGACCTAAATTTGTTGCAGATCAGAAGATTAAGAAAAATACTGTAGAATTTTCGATAGAACTCGAGAAAACAAAAGATATACTATCTTCTTTAGGAGCGATCAAAAAAAATCAGTTTTTGATTGGATTTGCATTAGAAACTGAAAATGAAATTGAAAATGCTAAGCTGAAAATTCAGAAAAAAAACTTAGATTTGATTGTTTTAAATTCCTTACAAGATAAAGGCGCAGGTTTTAAAAAAGAAACCAATAAAGTAACTTTTATTGATAAAAATTTTGAAATTGAACCAATGGAATTAAAGTCAAAAGAATCTGTTGCGGCTGATATTTTGAATAAAGTTATTTTGCATTTTTCAAAATCATAAATTTAAAATATACGCCGAAAGCATAATTTGGAAGCCATTTTATGTTTTGTAAAATTAAATATCTAGACGATTATGAATAAGATAGTTATGCTATTAGTTTTTTTAAGCTTTGGTTTTGTACAAGCTCAACAGCTAAATTGTACAGTAACTATTAATACAGAACGTCTAACAAATCCAAATAATCAGGTTTTTAAAACACTTCAGACTTCTTTGGCTGAGTTTGTTAATAAAACAGACTGGACAGGTTCTGTATTAAAACAAAACGAGAGAATAAACTGTTCGATGTATATTACATTATCATCTAATAGTTCAGATCAATTTACAGGAACAATTCAAGTCCAATCTTCGAGATTGATTTTTAATTCTACATATTCTTCGCCAGTTTTAAATTACAACGATAAAGATTTTAATTTCAGATATACGGAGTACGAGCCATTGCTTTTTAATCCAAGTACTTACGATTCAAATTTGGTTTCTGTTATATCTTTTTACTGTTACGTGATTTTAGGAATGGATGCCGATACTTTTCAAATGGGTGCAGGAAATCCTTATCTTCAAACTGCACAGAATATTGCCAATGTTGCACAACAAGGAGGTTTTAAAGGATGGAATCAATCTGACGGACTTCAGAATCGCTACTACTTAATCAACGATATGATTGCGCCGACTTACAGTGATTTGCGTCAGGTTACTTACGCCTATCACACAGGATTGGATGCAATGACATTGGATACTAAAGCGGCTAAAGAAAAAATCAAAAATGCATTAATGCTTATTGGTAAATTAAACTCGGTTAAACCAAATGCTTTTATAACTCGAGTTTTCTTTGATGCAAAATCAGATGAAATTGTTTCGATTTTTTCTGGAGGACCAAGTATCACAATTACAGATTTAACCGATGTCTTAAATAAAGTTTCTCCGTTAAATTCTACAAAATGGTCGCAGATTAAATATTAATCTCGTTTTTCATTTTTCTATCTTAGTTAACTTTTTACATTTTACAAAAACTGCCCTATGATTACATCACTGTCAATTAAAAATTATGCTCTTATCGAAAAACTAGCCATAGATTTCTCTAAAGGTTTTTCTATAATTACAGGTGAGACAGGCGCAGGAAAATCTATTATTTTAGGAGCTATTGGTCTTGTTTTGGGAAAAAGAGCAGATCTTACCTCATTAAAAAATAAAGAAGAAAAATGTGTTATTGAGGCACAATTCGAAATTGGAAAATACAATTTAAGAGAATTTTTTGAAGCTAATGATTTAGATTACGAAGATGAAACGATTATTAGAAGAGAAATTTTGCCTTCTGGTAAATCTCGCGCTTTTATAAATGATAGTCCCGTAAATCTTCAGGAACTGCAAGATTTGAGTTTGTATTTGATTGATATCCATTCGCAACAGCAAACTCAAGAATTATCAGATGAAAATGTTCAGTTTAAAATTATTGATGCCATTGCAAACAATGCTGAAGTAATTGCTGAATATCAAAAACTGCTGAAATCATATAAATCAGATAGATCGAAATTAAATGCTTTGCTTAAAAAGCAAAGTGATGCAGGAAAAGAGCAGGAATATCATACATTTTTGTTGAATGAATTGGTTGCAGCTCAGTTAAAATCTGGTGAACAGGAAGAATTAGAAGCAGATTATGAAAAGCTGAATAATGTTGAAATTATTAAAGAATCTCTAGATAAATCTTTGGCAATCGCAAATGAAGAGCAATTTGGTGTTTTTCATAATTTAAATGAAATTAAAAATGCATTGCAGAAAGTCGCGCCTTTCTCTGTAGAATATCAAAAATTGTTTGAAAGAATAACAAGCTTAACTATTGAGTTTGATGATGTTTCTAAAGAATTAGAAAATTGTTCGGAGAAATTATTGAATGATCCAGCACAATTGGAATTAATCAATCAAAAACTGCAGTCGATTTATAATTTGCAGAAAAAGCATCAGGTAAGTTCTGTCGATGAGTTGCTTCAAATTCAATCAGATTTAGGGAATTCCTTGCTGGAACTGGATAATATGGATGAAGAAATAGCTTTATTGACTAAAAGTATTGAAGAAAAAGCAACAGAATTAGATATTCACGCTTCAAAAATACACGAAAATAGAGTAAATGCGATTCCAAAATTATCAGCACAGTTAGTGTCAATTTTAGAAACATTAGGAATGCCGAATGCTCGTTTTAATATGGAATTGCAGTCGTCTGAAACTTATTTCCAAAACGGAAAAGATGAATTACAATTTTTATTTTCTGCCAATAAAGGAACCGATTTTGGTTTGTTAAAGAAAGTGGCTTCAGGAGGAGAGATGTCTCGTATTATGTTGGCGGTGAAAGCGATTTTGGCAAAATATTCAAAATTGCCAACATTGATTTTTGACGAAATTGATACAGGAGTTTCTGGAGAAATTGCCATTAGAATGGGAGAGATCATGAAAGAAATGAGTTCGACAATGCAAATATTTGCAATTACACATTTACCGCAAATTGCAGCAAAAGGAGATTCTCATTTTAAAGTTTCTAAATCTACTGTTGGTGATGATACATTATCTGAATTGAAGCTTTTATCGCAAGAAAATCGAATTATAGAAATTGCTCAAATGCTTTCAGGAGCAAATATTTCTGATTCGGCTTTAAACCACGCCAAAGAATTATTGAATTAAGATATAGAAATGGAGAGTTTGAGTTTTTACGAAAATCAGTTTATAAAAGCAGATTCGTTAATTTCTGAAGGAAATTCAGCAGAAGCAAAAGAATTACTAGAAGAAATTTTATCGCAATATCCTGATTTTGGTAAAGCGCACAATCATTTGGGATGGATTTATTATAACAAACTAAGTGATTACGAAAGAGGAATTTTCCATTATAAATTGGCTATTAAATTTGATCCTAAATATTCAGCTCCATACTTAAATTACACTTATTTACTCATTGATATTGGACGTTATGCCGAAGCAAAAGAGCATATTGCATTTACAATAGCAAATTTAGAAACCGCAGATAACTCGTCATATAACAGTGAATTAGGAAGGATGGCGGAGTACGAAAACCAATATACGGCAGCTTATTGCTATTATAAAGAGGCTAAGAAAAATGCATTAAACCCAAATTTTATTGACAATATGAAGGCTAATATGAAAAGGGTTAAGGATAAAATGTCTATTTTTGAAAAATTAAAACTGAAATTGAAATAATACAAAAAAAATAATTGCAAGATGATTATAGAACCTAGAATGAGAGGATTTATTTGTTTGACCGCCCACCCAACGGGAGCTGAACAAAATGTAAAAAATCAAATCGAATACGTAAAATCTAAAGGCGAAATCGCTGGTGCTAAAAAAGTTTTAGTTATTGGTGCTTCTACAGGTTTCGGATTAGCTTCAAGAATTACTAGTGCTTTTGGTTCTGGTGCATCAACAATTGGAGTGTTTTTTGAAAAACCGCCAGTTGAAGGAAAAACAGCTTCTCCAGGATGGTATAATTCTGCAGCATTCGAAAAAGAAGCTCATAAAGCAGGTTTATATGCAAAAAGTATCAACGGTGATGCGTTCTCAAACGAAATCAAAAGAGAAACTCTAGATTTAATTAAAGCAGATTTAGGACAAGTAGATCTTGTAATTTATAGTTTAGCTTCTCCTGTACGTACAAATCCAAATACAGGAGTTACACATCGTTCAGTTTTAAAACCAATTGGACAAACATTTACAAATAAAACAGTTGATTTCCATACAGGAAAAGTTTCAGATGTTTCTATTGCTCCTGCAAACGAGGAAGATATTGAAAACACTGTTGCCGTTATGGGCGGAGAAGATTGGGCAATGTGGATTGACGCTTTAAAAGCTGAAAATTTATTAGCTGAAGGTGCTACAACTGTTGCTTATTCTTATATTGGGCCATCATTAACTGAAGCAGTTTACAGAAAAGGAACTATTGGTCGTGCAAAAGATCACTTAGAGGCTACGGCGTTTACTATTTCAGATTCT
>NZ_DHEI01000035.1:5880-17080 GCF_002399805.1 Flavobacterium sp. UBA4854 | reverse complement strand
ATGAAAGAAGAAGGAATTCACGAAGGTTGTATTGAGCAAATTCAACGTTTATTCCAAGATAGATTATACACTGGTTCTGAAGTTCCTGTTGATGAAAAAGGAAGAATCAGAATTGATGACTGGGAAATGCGTGAAGATGTTCAGGAAAAAGTAGCAAAACTTTGGTTAGAGGCTACAACAGAAACATTGCCAGAAATTGGTGATTTAGCTGGATATAGAAGCGATTTCTTGAATTTATTCGGATTCGAAGTGGCTGGTGTTGATTACAATGCAGATACTAACGAAGTTGTTAATATAGAAAGCATCAAATAATACATTTTTACTAAGTAAAACCAAAAACCATCAACCAAAAGTTGATGGTTTTTTTGTTAATATACCATATCTTTGTTAAAATTTTAAAACAATAAAAATTTACCCTTTAATAACGCGCATTCTGCTATGATTTTTTCTTTAATTATACCCGTGTATAATCGTCCAGATGAAGTTGATGAGCTTTTGGAAAGTCTCTCAAAATCTGATTATAATGAAGCTTTTGAAATTGTTCTTGTCGAAGATGGATCATCCATTCCATGTCGAGACGTGGTGATGAATTATCAAGGAAAATTAAATATATCATATTATTTTAAAGAAAATTCAGGGCCAGGAGATTCTAGAAATTTCGGAATGCAGAGGGCTAGAGGAGACTATTTTATCATTTTTGATTCAGATTGTATCATTCCTTCGCAATATTTAACAGAAATTCGGAAAGAATTAGATGAAAAGTATGTAGACTGTTTTGGCGGCCCAGACAAAGCGTTAGATAGCTTTTCGGATATTCAAAAAGCGATCAATTTTGCCATGACTTCTTTCTTGACTACAGGAGGAATTAGAGGCGGTTCTGAGAAGATAAACAAGTTTCAGCCACGTAGTTTTAATATGGGTATTTCTAAAAAAGCTTTTGAAGCTTCAAAAGGTTTTGGAAATATACATCCAGGTGAAGATCCTGACTTATCAATTCGTTTATGGAATTTAGGCTTTGAAACTAGACTTTTTAAAGAAGCTTATGTGTACCATAAAAGAAGAATTGATTGGGAAAAATTCTCTATTCAAGTAAACAAATTTGGAATTGCTAGACCAATTTTAAATAGTTGGTATCCAGAACATAATAAGTTGACTTTTTTCTTTCCGACGTTCTTTATTCTTGGTTTATTATTAGCTTTTTTATTGTTAATTTTTAATATCGATATTTTATTACAATTATATTTTGTATATTTCGTTATAATTTTTCTTACAGCTAGTGTTCAAAATAAAAGTATCAAAATTGGATATCTATCTGTAATAGCAGTGTGGAAACAGTTTTATGGTTATGGAACAGGATTTTTAAAATCATATGTAAAAGTAATTTTACTAAAGAAAAAACCACAAGAAGCTTTTCCGCGTATGTTTTTTAAATTATAAGAATGACAAAAGTTATTGGTCTTACAGGAGGAATAGGCAGTGGGAAAACTACTGTTGCAAACTATTTTCAAGAAATGGGTGTTCCTGTTTATATTGCTGATGACGGTGCAAAAAGAGTAATGCAGTCAAAAAATATTCTTGCAGAGGTTAAATCTGCTTTTGGTGGCAGTATTTTTGATGATGAAGTTTTAAATCGTGCCAAATTAGCGCAAGTTGTTTTTAACGATAAGGAACAGTTGGCAAAATTAAATGGAATTGTTCATCCGGCAGTGAAATTAGATTTTGAACAATGGGTAAAAGAACACAAAAATTATGATTATGTAATGTATGAAGCCGCTATTCTATTTGAAAGTGGACGATATAAAGATTGTGACGTAATTATAACAGTAACAGCTCCTGAAGAAGTGAGAATTGAACGAGTTATAAAACGAGATAAAACTACCCGAGAACAAGTTTTAAGTAGAATGAAAATGCAATGGAATGACGAAAAACGAATTTCTAAGAGCAATTTCGTGATTAATAACAATAATCTTAAAAATGCTAAAGAAGAAGTTGTTAAAATTCTTAAAATTTTAAATATAAAACAAAAACAGTCTTAAATGTTAATATTTGGTTAATGTATTATTTAGTATATTGTTAAAATATTAATTTTGTTTCGATGAATAAATTATTTTTTAGAATACTTGTTTTACTGATGAGTTTGTCCTTAATAGGGATTATTCTGGTACAAGTATTTTGGTTCAATTCTTCGTTCAAAAATAATGAAGAACAATTTAAATACCACGTTACTCAAGTAATTGGAAATGTTGCAGATAAACTGGAACAACAAGAAGAGTACAGTTTCTACGACAAATACAACCGTATAAAAGACAGTACGGGTAAAATTCCAAAAAAAGAAGATTTACTAGAAGTACTTTACGTACAGAGAAACACGAAAACGAATAAAACAATTGTTTATTCAAATACATTGACATCTGAAGATTATGATATCAATGGTTCTGTTTTTAACAAAAAATTCAGTAGTGAACGTTTTAAGAATTTTAGTTCAAAGAGGGTAACAGAAGTTTACAATAATAATAGCGGAATTGACAATAATAGTTTAGGACAGAGTATTATTCCTGATCTTAAAATAGAAAAGTCAGGAAGCTTAGATATTTTAAATAAAGTTCAACAGCAAATTCAATATAAAGATATTGCTTCATTAACTCCTATTGAAGGGAGAATTACAAAAGACAAGCTCTTTAAATTATTGAAAAAAGAACTAGAAGAATATGGTGTGAAAACCAAATTTGAATTCGGAATATACAGCAGTGGAGTTCCAACAAAGATTAAGTCCGACGGATTTCATTTTGATAAAGAATCTACATATAATATTCCAATTTATACAGATAATGAAGGAAATAGCAGATACGAATTATCAGTTACTTTCCCGCATAAAAAGAAATTCTTATTATCTGAATTACTAAGTATTACTATTTTATCTATAGTTTTTACATTAATTATAATAGTTGCGTACACAAGTGCGTTAAATCAATTATTGCGTCAGAAGCATATTTCTGAAATCAAGACCGATTTTATAAATAATATGACGCATGAGTTTAAAACTCCAATTGCAACTATAAATCTAGCATTAGATGCTATAAGAAGTCCGAAAGTTATTGAAGATAAAGAAAAGGTTTATCGTTATCTTCAAATGATTCGAGACGAAAATAAAAGAATGCATGCGCAGGTTGAGAACGTTCTTCGTATTTCAAAATTAGAAAAAAGAGAACTAGACATAACCAAAGAACCTACTGTTGTGACAGATATAATTGACGATGCTATTGAGCACGTAAATCTTATCCTAGAAGATAGAAAAGGTACCGTAGTAAAGCATTATAATGCAGCAAGAACAACTTGTTTGATAAACGAAGTTCACTTTACAAACGTGCTGGTTAACATTCTGGAAAATGCCATAAAATATTCTCCAGATGAACCAGAGATTGAAATCTTTACTGAAAACATTAAAGATATGATTTTGATAAAAGTGAGAGATCATGGGTTGGGAATGAGTAAGATAGCTCAAAAACGAGTGTTTGAGAAATTTTACAGAGAGCACACAGGTGATCTTCATAATGTAAAAGGACACGGATTAGGGCTTGCTTACGTAAAAAGAATAGTAGAGGATCACAATGGTCAAGTATATGTAGAAAGTGAAAAAGGAAAGGGTAGCACCTTTATAATAAAAATACCATTAATAAATTAAAATATGGAAAATACTAACAAAAGAATACTTTTAGTAGAAGATGACCTAAATTTTGGGGCAGTTCTTAAAGATTATCTAATGTTAAATGACTTTGAAGTTACTTTAGCTAAAAACGGTATGGAAGGTTTCGAAAAATTCAAGAAGGATGTATATGATTTGTGTATTCTTGATGTAATGATGCCTTATAAAGATGGTTACACTTTGGCCAAAGAAATTAGAGAGAAGAACAGTGAAGTGCCAATTATCTTTTTAACAGCAAAATCTATGAAAGAAGATGTGTTAAAAGGGTATAAAGCTGGTGCAGATGACTATTTAAATAAACCTTTTGATTCTGAAGTTCTTTTAATGAAAATTAAAGCAATCATTCAAAGAAAATCGGCTGATACAAAAGCGGAACAAGTTCAGTTTGAATTTAATATTGGTAAATTCCATTTAAATTCGAAATTAAGATTCTTGACTTTCCAGGATGAAGAACCAATTAAGTTATCTCCAAAAGAAAATGAATTGCTTAAAATGCTTATTCTTCATGAAAATGATTTAATGCCGAGAGAATTAGCTTTAACAAAAATCTGGAGAGACGACAACTACTTTACATCAAGAAGTATGGACGTTTACATCGCTAAATTAAGAAAATATCTAAAAGCAGATGAAGACGTTGAAATCTTAAACATTCACGGAGAAGGTTTCAGATTAGTGATAAAAAGCAAAGTTTCTGAATAATTAATTCACCAACAAAATATAAAGCCCTGAGAAATCGGGGCTTTTTTTGTGCATTAAATTAAAATATTTTGGATTTATTTCTGTGATATGGGTTTTGTTTTAATTGTTTGAACTTTAGAGGTTTAGGAGGTGTGTTTTAGGTTCTAAAAATAGTTGTTGCATTTATTTTGAAGAATTTTCTTTAAATAAATTTGGAAAATCAAAAAACTATTATGAATATTTGCACACGAAAAAATTAATAACCCTTTAAAAACGAAGAAAAAATGTTTGTACTTACATTGACATCTCAAAGCTTTACACCAAACAGATTTGGTGAAGCAGTTCTTCGTGGCTTATTTCAATCTTAGAAATACAATTTTAGATATATAAAAAAGCCCGAAGACAATAAGTTTCGGGCTTTTTTTATTCTAGACTCTTCAAAATTTTCCCGAAAATCGATTTTTAGAATTTATCCGTCAGGATAAATGGTTTAGCCTTTTTGGCTGTTAATTTAATGCACGATAATTTTTTATGGAAAATTATGCGGTAGACGAGTATGCTTTATGTACCCGTTTTAAAAGCAAGGGAAAAAAGAAAAGATTAGTAAAAGAAGATTTTGAAAAACAATTAATTCAATTAAGAAAGCTTGAAATTGAACTTTGGAAAAAGCGAAGAGACTTACCATTAGTTCCTTTAAAAATTCCTTATCAAAAAGGCTGGCAACGTAATTTTAAATTAAGAGATGATATTGCGAGATCTAGTGATGCTCCATTTTACAGAGAATTATTGGAAAAAATAAATACATGGCAGTTTTCTCCCGAAAAATCTTTTAAACGAAAGAAAAAGAGAAAAAGAAGAAATGTTTATGTTGAAAAATTCCAAACAGTAAAAGAATTTTCGGAATGGGAATGGAAAAGTTCAAAATTAGAATTGACCGAAAAAGAAAAAGCTCATTTTTATAAAAGGGAAAGGTGGTGCAGCAATTGCAAACGATACAAAATTCATTATGTATTTAATGAACCTTGGCGATATGTTCTTCGCGTTAGCCCTTATATGATAACGCATACAAAAATGGTCAATTCAGATTTAGAAAGCCAAATTCAGCTTATTGATAATTATATTGTTAATCACGATCTGAGAGATAAAATAAACAGATTAATACACGGCAGTTCTCGTAAATGGAGTTACTATGAAAAAGAAAATCCAAAAGAGATAAGTCCAATTAAAAATAAAAGTCTGCATGCATTATATCAGCAATATGTAGATGAAATGATAGAAAATCATGGGAAATAAATTATCTGGAAAAGACCTGATTAAATTGGGCTTTCCAAAAAACAATTCAATAAACATCGCCTTAGGGCAGATAAACAGATATAGAAAAAGAGAAAAAAAGGAATCCATTCTAACAGAAGCAAAAGATGTTCTTCTAAATCCTGAAAAATACGAAGGAAACGGAACATGGGGCAAAGTTGCCGAAGGTTTGATCAAACCTGTTCAAGTAAGAATGCATCAGCTTAAAACAACAAGATCGCCTTTTACCATTTTTGGAGAGAATGAAATCGATCAGCAAGCAAAATTTCAATTATATGATTCATTGAAATTACCAGTTTCGGTTGCAGGAGCTTTAATGCCAGATGCACATTCTGGTTATGGACTGCCAATTGGTGGCGTATTAGCAACTAATAATGCAATTATTCCATATGGAGTTGGAGTTGATATTGGATGTAGAATGAGCCTTTCAATCTTTGATTTACCAGCGTCTCATTTTAAAGGTAGAGAGCATCAATTAGAAGCTATTCTTAAAGACAATACAAAATTCGGAATGTATGAAACGCATGCTTCAAGAGTCGATCATGAGGTTTTTTATAAAAGCGAATTTCAAGATATTCCTTTGTTAAAGAATCTTTTGCCAAAAGCTTACAAGCAATTGGGAAGTTCGGGTGGAGGAAATCATTTTGTAGAATTCGGAATTGCAAAAATTGATAATCCAGAAAACGAGTGGAAGCTTGAAAAAGGAGAATATTTTGCTGTGTTGTCACATAGTGGTTCTCGCGGTTTGGGTGCTAACATTGCAAAACATTATACTTATTTGGCAACAAAACAATGTCCGTTACCAAAGAATGTACAGCATTTAGCTTGGTTAGATTTGAATACGCACGATGGTCAGGAATATTGGTTGGCAATGAATTTAGCTGGAGAATATGCAAAAGCTTGTCATGATGATATTCATAGAAGAATTGCTAAAGCGATTGGGAAAAGAGTTGTAGTAACCATTGAAAACCATCACAATTTTGCATGGAAAGAAACAGTAAATGATCAGGAATGTATTGTGCATAGAAAAGGAGCAACTCCTGCAGGAAAAGGTCAGTTGGGAATTATTCCAGGTTCAATGACAGCGCCTGGTTTTATTGTGAAAGGAAAGGGAAATGCAGAGAGTTTAAACTCAGCTTCACACGGTGCTGGACGTCTGTTTTCGAGAGCAAAATGCAAAAGCAGTTTTACGCAAAGTCAGATTAATAAAGAGTTGAAGAAACATGCTGTGACTTTGATTGGCGGTAATATTGACGAAGCTCCAATGGCTTACAAAGACATCGAAAAAGTAATGGCAAATCAAACCGATTTAGTAGAAGTTTTAGGAACATTTACGCCTAAGATTGTTAGAATGGATCGTTAAAAATTTATGATTATGGAAAGATTTCAAGACGAAAATAAAATTTTATGGAGTTTTAGTAATGAAATTTTGGTAAAATGCCCAAAATGTGAATCTAAAGCTTCTGTAAAACAAGAATTAGAAAAATGTGAATGTGGAAGATGTCACAATATGGTTTTTGAATGCAAAAATTGTTTTTATAAACTAGAAGAACCAATCTATCAATACATTGCTTATGGGAAAGTATACTGTAATAATTGTTTTGAAAAATTTGAATATGAGTCGCAACCTTTAAAACAAGAACCAGAAAAATATAAGACAAAATGTCCACATTGTAAATTTCAGGAAGAATTGGAGCCAAAAATAAAAGTGGTTTTTAGGAATTTACAAATATTTGATGGACTAAGAAGAGACCAATGGTACAATTTACCAATTTGGTTTCAAAAAGATGTAAATGGAAATCTTTTCTGGGCTTATAATCTTGAGCATATTGAATATTTGGAAAGATATATTAAGGCTGATTTGAGAGAAAGACCTTTTACAAATGGATTTAATATGACTATGGTGGCAAGACTTCCACAATTTGTAAAAGCAGCAAAAAACAGAGAAAAGCTGCTTAAAATTTTAAAGAAATGGAAAGAATAATTCAGATAACAGCAGGTCGTGGGCCTGCGGAATGCACTTGGGTGGTTGCCCAAGTGCTTAAAAAAGTCCTAGAAGAAGCACAAGAACATAAGTTAGAAACAGTTTTACTGCAAAGAGAAGCAGGAACTGAAAACGGAACTGTAGAAACGGCATCGATTGCTGTAAAAGGAAAAAATGCTGATCAGTTTGTGAATTCCTGGATTGGAACCGTTCAATGGATTGGCCAAAGTCAGTTCAGAAAAATGCATAAACGCAAAAACTGGTTTATAGGCATTTTTGAAATTGAACAACAGAAAAATAATTTGTTTTCTGAAAATGATATTCAGTATCAAGCCATGAGAAGCTCTGGAGCAGGAGGACAGCATGTAAATAAAGTGAGTTCTGCAATTAGAGCGACTCATATTCCAACAGGTATTGCCGTCGTGTCAATGGACAGCCGATCGCAGCATCAGAATAAAAAACTAGCAACAGAAAGATTAATTAAAAAATTAGAAGACGAGAAATGGCTTCAACTTAAAAATCACGTAGGGAAACAATGGGAAAACCAGCTGAATGTACAACGTGGAAATCCTGTTAGGGTTTTTACTGGAAGTGATTTTAAAAAGAATAAAGTAGAGAAAAGTTACAAAGGAACTCGTCAGAAACTAAAAAACGATTTACGAAATGAAAACAATTGATAAATACCTATTTCAAGCTTTGGATAATTACCCTTATTCGCTTGAAGAAACCATAGAATCTTTGGATTATGCTTTTTCTTATGATTCAAAAAACACAATGGTTTTGTGTTTGTACGGAAGAATTCAGGCAGAGCAACTTATGAATTACGAGGAAGCAAAATCGTATTTTCAGGAAGCTTTAGCTATTAATATTCATGCTCTTGAAGTTTATCCGTATTATTTGCAAACGTTGATTGTGAATGGAGATTATGAAGAAGCTCAAAAATTAATTGACTTTGCTTTGACAATTAAGGGAATAAATAAAGCGATGGTTTTTGTAAAGAAAGCTATTTTGTTGGAAGTGCAGCATAAATTCAAAGATGCTTTAAAAGAAATTAAGCAGGCAAAATTATATTCTATTCAACACGATTATGATTCTGGAATTAGTGAAGTGGAAAAACGAATTAAAGATAAAATTGATTTGTTGGAAAAGAAGAAACCTAAAGAAAAGAAAAAATCTAAAAAGAAATCGAAATGATTTTAAACAAAAAACGATGCAATTTTGCATCGTTTTTTGTTTTCAAGTGATAAATACACAAAGTTTGTCATTTCGACGAAGGAGAAATCTTCGCAAGTAACTCCATAAAGATTGGATTCTCGATGCGGAGCTACTCGTGGAGATTTCTCCTTCGTCGAAATGACAAGATTGTGGAAATAGATAGAAGAAAATTTTATTTCCAGTGTAATTCTAATGCAAAACAATTTTTATCGCCTTTTGTAATGCTGAATGTTGTTGCTGAATGATCTTCGTTGTCATTTTCATGAATAATAACTTGATCGTTTAAAGAAAGTTCTTTTAGAAAATTCATCTCAAAGCTTTTTACTTCTTGTTTTAGAATTCTTTTGGCATCAACATGATCTAGGCACCACTCTAAATATTTTACATTATTTGCATGATTTACAATATCTAAATCAGATAAATAAACTGTTTTTTCGAAAACCGATTCTTTTTCGGGATTAATGTTGATTCGGGAAAATCCTTCAACAGTAGCTCTGTTATCTGGGTAAAGTTCGAAATGTTCAAAAGGTAAAGCCAAAGCTTCTGGACGACGTGCTTTGGTGTTGAAAACAGCCCAATAGGTTTCGCTTCCAACAATCTTTTTTCCGTTTACATACATCTCAAGTGCACGAACAGAGCGTGAATTTTCAAGGCTGTTAATCCAAGTTTTTACAGTGACAATATCTTGCCATTTTGGCAAAGCGGTTATTTCTACACGCATGCGACTCAAAACCCACGCCTGATCAAATTCCTGCATATCTGTAAAACTGATTCCGCCTACTTCTGAATGAGCAGCAGCGGTAAGCTGTAAAAGATTGCATAAATCGGTATATTTTAAGTAGCCGTTTGGCGTACATTGTGTAAAATTAATTTCCCAGTCTTTACTTAAAACTGATGTGAAATCTGGAGATATTGGCATTGCTAATTTTAGATTTTAGATTGATGATTTTAGATTTTCTTCGATGTAATGAATAATCTCATTTCTATCGGTCGAATAATCAAACCATTTGGTGTTTTCGTTTCGTTTAAACCACGTCAATTGTCTTTTCGAAAATCTACGGGTGTTCTTTTTTATTTCCTCAATTGCGAATGGCAGAGTGAATTCTCCGTCAAAATAACTAAATAATTCTCTATAACCGACCGTTTGTAAAGCATTTAACTCTTTGTTAGGATAAAGCGTTTCCGCTTCTTTAAGCAAACCTTCATTCATCATGATGTCAACACGCTGGTTAATTCTGCTGTAAATTACTTCTCTATCTGCATCTAAACCAATTAAAATAGGAGTGAAGTTTCGGTTGTTTTTCTTTAAATTTAAAAATGAAGAATATGGTTTTTGCGATCCAATGCAAACTTCCACAAAACGCATCATCCTTTGTGGATTTTGTAAGGTCTGCGGATTTTCGATTGTTATTTTCTGATAGTAATCCGGATCGAGATTTTGTAATTGTTCCTGAAGATATTCGATTCCGAGTTTTTCGTAGTTTAAATTTACTTCTGTACGTATTTCTGGATCGATTTCTGGAAATTCGTCAAAACCTTTTAAAACGGCATCTACATATAAACCTGATCCGCCAATTAAAATTGCAAAATCATTATTTTGATATAATTCTTCTAGTTTTAAAAGTGCCTCTTTTTCGTAATCGCCAACGGTGTAATTTTCGAAAATCGATTTGTTTTGAATGAAATGATGCTTGGCAGCGTTTAATTCTTCCTGATTTGGAACGGCAGTTCCGATCGTCATTTCTTTAAAAAACTGGCGGCTGTCACACGAAACAATTTCGCATTTAAAATGTTTTGCCAAGGCGATGCTTAGGGCTGTTTTCCCGATAGCTGTTGGTCCGACGATTGTTATTAGGTATTTCATATTTTTTAGCCCAGATGGAAATGGAAAGCTCGGACTTATATTTGTTAGTTTTTTTGGGAATAAAAGAGCGACCAGCGGAAACTCCTTATTACGGCTTTAAAAAACAACAAAGATAAGGAGGAGTTGTAATGTACAGCTAGATTAGCTTCATAAATTAATTACTAGGTAATGTTTTTCCGCATTGATAACAATATTTTGCATTATCAAAATGCAGTTGGGCATTGCATTGCGAGCAGGTTCTTTTACCATTTACGGAGTTGTTTCGGAAACTAGCTTTAGCAAATTCTGCTGTTACAATACCTGTAGGAACTGCTATAATTCCGTAACCCATAATCATAACAAGTGATGCGAGAAATTGCCCAAGCGGTGTTATTGGCGAAATATCTCCATAACCTACTGTAGTAAGTGTTACAATTGACCAATAAATGCTGACTGGAATACTGGT
>NZ_DHEI01000035.1:0-5710 GCF_002399805.1 Flavobacterium sp. UBA4854 | reverse complement strand
AAATATATAAAAACGAGTATTTTTTCTTTGCTGGCTTGCAATGCTTCTTTTAACTGGTAAGATTGATGCGAAATTTGCGGAATATGTAAAATTTTGAATAATCTGAAAAAACGCAGTATACGGACAATTGTCAAAACATTTGTTGCAGGAAAAAAGATTGACAAATACATTGGTAGAATCGCCATCAAATCTATAATTCCGTAAAAGCTAAAAACATATTTTATAGGTTTTTGTATAGCAATAATCCTTAAAATATATTCTATGGTAAAGAAAACGGTAATAATCCATTCGCAGATAAGGAGTTGATGATGGTATTTATGATTAATGCCTTCTACCGTATCGAGCATTACCAATAATACGCTTAATAATATGAGTCCCAAGAGAACCAAATCGAACATTCTGCCCAAAATGGTATTTGTTCCGTAGAGAATGATTTTGATTTTTTCTCTAAAAATCTCGTATTTTGATTTGTATTTTGTCATATCACTAAGATACGTAAAGTTTATCGTCTTAAAAATGCATGATTTTTAATGACTTGCTTTTGCGAATGTAGCTCTGAATAATGTTTTTTACGTCACGATTATGCTGCATTGGGATGAGAATGTTTTTAAGAATATCAATATTTGTGATTTGATAATTCAAATCGTAATAAGCATAACCTTGATATATTCCATTTTCTATCAAAATAGCACTTCTTTCGTTTACATTTCGACCGCGATCGATTATGACCATACTTTTATTTTCGAAACTGTTTTCTGAAATAAACTGCTGTACTCTTAAATTGTAGACTTCTGGCGTCACTTCACCAATACAAGCGCCGTCACACTCTTTTATTTTATATTGAAAACACTCTTTTTGGGTTTGGTATAAACCTGTCAATTTCTGGCATAAATGATATTTTGCCGTAAATCTAAAAAGAGCATTTTTACCTTCTTGCAAAGAGGCAAAAGATGTAATTTCTTTTTTACGTCCGTCTGCTTTTTCAAGTTTTAGGTTTATATATCCGTTTGCATCTTTTTCTGCATATAAGGCGAAAGGAAAAACAGTTTTCTTTTGCGAACGATTATATTTCGGACGATTTATTTTTACTTCCTGGCTTTCTTTTAAAAGCGCAACTAATTCGCTTCCGGTTTCGTCATAAGTTATGGTGAAGACTTCTGCCTGAATTTTTTTGCTTTTAGTTGTAACTCCTGTAAAGTGCTGATTGACTCTCTTTTTGATATTTTGGCTTTTGCCGATATAAATCAAAGTACCACTTTCATTATAAATATAATAAACCCCAGTTTTGGTTGGCATCTGATTTAATAGGTCTAAAAATTTAGGAGAAATCCCTTTTTCGACTTCGAGTTTTATAAAATCTTTTACGATTGTTTTCTCTGTGTCTTTTTCTAAAAGCATTTTGAACAACTTTGTTGTTGCCATAGCATCTCCGCTCGCACGATGTCTATCTGCCATTGGAATTCCAAGAGCGCGCACCAATTTGCCCAAACTGTAAGAAGGCTGTTCTGGAATTAGTTTTTTAGCCAATTCTACTGTACAAAGTGTTTTGGCTTCGAAATCGTAGCCTAAACGACGGAATTCAGTACGAAGGATTCTGTAGTCAAAAGAAGCGTTGTGAGCCACAATTACGCAATCTGAAGTAATTTCAATAATACGTTTGGCAACTTCATAGAACTTTGGCGCCGACTGTAACATAGCGTTATTAATTCCAGTCAGTTTTACTACAAACGGCTGAATCGGAATTTCGGGATTAACAAGACTGATGAATTGGTCTACTACTTCATGTCCATCAAATTTATAGATGGCGATTTCAGTAATTCCCTCTTCATTAAATTGTCCTCCAGTGGTCTCTATGTCAAGTATTGCGTACAAATTAATTGCTCAGTCTCAGTTTTTAGTAATCAGTTAAAATCTATGATTTATGTTTAGCGTCCGCCAAAAATGCTGCTTCCAATTCTTACCATTGTGCTTCCGCATTCTATGGCTAATTGATAATCTCCAGACATCCCCATTGAAATTGTTTTTAAATCAACAATCTGCAGTTTTTGGATGGAATCAAAAATAGATTTTAAATGTGTGAATTCTTTTTTTATTTGGTTTTGGTCTTCGGTGAAAGTGGCCATTCCCATTAAACCTAAGATACGAATATTTTTCAACTCTTTGAACTCTGAAGAAGTTAAAAGTTCATTTAATTCATTTTCGTCCAAGCCAAACTTAGATTCTTCTTCTGCAATATAAATTTGAAGAAGACAATCTATAATTCTATTGTTTTTTAAAGCTTGTTTATTTATTTCTTGTAATAATTTCAAACTGTCAACACCATGAATCAAAGTTACGTAAGGCGCCATAAATTTGACTTTATTTGACTGAACATGACCAATCATATGCCATTGAATGTCTTTTGGCATTTGTTCCCATTTTTCAGTCATTTCCTGAATTTTGTTTTCTCCAAATATGCGTTGTCCAGCTTCGTAAGCCTGCATCAAGTCTGAAACAGGTTTTGTTTTTGAAACGGCAACTAGAGTTACGTGTTCAGGTAAAGTGGCTTTAATTGTATTTAAATTCGATTGAATCGACATGATATTTCTTTTTTATGAAAGAATAAACTGCTTAGAGATTTTCTCTGCTTTTTTGCTTTCGCTATAATCGTAAAAACCTTCTCCAGATTTAACTCCTAATTTTCCTGCTCTAACCATATTAACTAAAAGTGGGCAAGGAGCATATTTAGGGTTTTTAAAGCCGTCGTACATTACATTTAAGATGGCAAGACAAACATCAAGACCAATGAAATCAGCTAATTGAAGTGGTCCCATTGGGTGTCCCATTCCTAATTTCATTACCGTGTCAATTTCATAAACTCCAGCCACTTTATTGTATAACGTTTCAATTGCTTCGTTTAGCATTGGCATTAAAATTCTGTTTGCTACAAAACCTGGATAATCATTAACTTCAACAGGAACTTTACCTAATTTTTCAGATAAAGCCATGATGATTTTAGTTACTTCATCGCTTGTATTATATCCGCGGATGATTTCAACCAATTTCATAATCGGCACCGGATTCATGAAATGCATTCCGATAACACGTTCTGGATGTGCTACAACAGCTCCAATTTGTGTAATTGAAATTGAAGAAGTATTCGTAGCTAAGATTGTATTGTGTGAGCAATATTCGTTTAATTGTTTGAAGATGTTTAGTTTTAATTCAACATTTTCAGTTGCAGCTTCAACTACTAAATCAACACCAACAACACCGTCTTTTATATCTGTATAAGTAATAATATTGGTGATTGTTTTAGCAACATCTTCTTGCGTAATTGTTCCTTTAGAAAGCATACGATCTAAGTTAGTAGCAATAGTTGCCATTCCTTTATCTAATGATTTTTCAGAAACATCGATTAATTTTACAGTAAATCCGCTTTGCGCAAAAGTATGCGCAATTCCGTTACCCATTGTTCCTGCTCCAATTACAGCTATTGTTTTCATATTACTTTTGATATTATATTTTACGATTTAGCCACGAATTCACAATGTTATCGCGAATTTCGTGGCTAATTTTATTTTTAAAATTCTTTAAATTATTTGTCGAAACAGTCAATAATTTGATATGCCACTCGCAATGCATCTGTCGCTTGCTCCAATGTTACAACTGGTGTAGTATCTGTATTGATTGCATTTGCAAAAGATTCTAATTCGTCCAGAATTGCATTGTTTTGTTCTACATCTGGATTAGTGAAATAAATTTGTTTTTTAACGCCTTCAGCATTTTGAAGAATCATATCAAAATCTCCAGGAACTTCTGGCGCATCTTTCATACGAACTACTTCGCATTTCTTTTCTAAAAAGTCAACAGAAATGTAGGCATCTTTTTGAAAGAAACGTGATTTGCGCATGTTTTTCAACGAAATTCTACTTGCCGTTAAATTGGCAACACATCCATTTTCGAATTCGATTCTAGCATTGGCAATATCTGGAGTATCGCTAATTACAGAAACTCCACTTGCATGAATGTCTTTTACTTTTGAATTAACTACACTTAAAATTGCATCTATATCATGAATCATTAAATCTAAAACAACAGGAACATCTGTACCACGAGGATTAAATTCTGCCAAACGATGTGTTTCAATAAACATCGGATTTTCGATCATGTTTTTTGTAGCAATAAAAGCCGGATTAAAGCGCTCTACGTGACCAACTTGTCCTTTTACATTATATTCTTTGGCTAAAGCAATAATTTCTTCAGCTTCTTCTACAGTATTGGCAATTGGTTTTTCAATAAAGATATGTTTTCCAGATTTGATCGCAACTTTTGCACATTTGTAGTGCGAAAGCGTAGGAGTAACAATATCAATCACGTCGACAGCGTGAATGAGTTTTGCAATTGTGCTGAAGTTTTTATAGCCAAACTCTTTTGAGATTCTTTCGGCATTTTCTTGATTTTCGTCGTAAAATCCAACTAATTCGTATTTGTCAGATTGTTGTAATAAGCGTAAATGTATTTTACCAAGATGACCAGCACCTAAAACTCCTACTTTTAACATGAGAATGTATTTTAAACAAAAATATAATTTATTTGTTGAACGTGAAAATGAATGCTACAAAGATTTCGTGATTTGATAATTTAAATCAATCTTACTTATGTTTTTATTAATTAATAAAAATCTCTCTTAAACATAGTGAAGTATACAACTAAAAGTATTCCGAATGATATTATTAAAAATTGTGTATATCGATCTTCAATTTTGCGATCTGTTTTTTTATTGACAACATAAGTGTCTGAATAATCATCGTGTAAATTTTTTCCAAGCAAAAATGAGAAACTTTCAAACGGAATAAATCGAAGTAATGTTCGTTTCAAAATCATTTGAAAATTTGGTGAATTTCCTTCTTCGTCTGTTATATAACATGATGTTATAAATTTTGCCGGTGTGGTTTTAAAAATAGATTCAAATAATAGATAATATATAAATTTAACGGTCCAAAAGAATACTATTCCAGCATATTGTTCACCAAAAGCACTTTTGAAATAGCCGAAAAAAGTCATTATGTCGTTACGTCGATCTGCGTATTCAATATATCCAAATACAATTGCAAGTATAATGAAAGAATCGATGAATAAGTTTAAAAAGCGTTTTGTGTTTGATGCGTTTTCAAGTACATTTTCAGTTGTTTGAATATTATCTTCAATTCCTTTAGGATTTGGCTCTTTGGTTAGGAACTGATAAGAGATGAAAATGTATAATAGCGTTATTGTGATATAAGAAACACTGTAAATATTTAGTTTTTCCAAATTAAAAAGAATAATAAAAGAGATTATCTTTGTTATAGAATCTAAAAAAACTAGACAATAATTGAAAGCTAACAGTTTGGTTTCTTTGTATTTTGAAAAGTAATAAATTAAAGTGCCTAAAAGGAAAGTTAAAATAAAAAAGAAATTTACAAGTCCCAGTGAAATAGTGCCGCCTGAAGCGCCATGAATTACGTGTCTAGGGATATAAATATCCATTCCTGCGAAGCCATATGGCTGAATATCTAATAGTATAAAATTTAAAAATGCTGTAACATCTTCAAAATCATAAAAGACAAAAAAAAAGGATTTTAAAATCCCCAATAATGAAAACAGTAAAGATAATCCGAGTATAATTTTTTTCATAAAATGGTTGTGGTTGTTTGGTTTATGGGTTTAATCAAAAATAGAAATTAAATCA
>NZ_DHEI01000097.1:36698-38228 GCF_002399805.1 Flavobacterium sp. UBA4854 | reverse complement strand
TTTTAAAGAGAATAATTTTTATTGTTGATCTACTTCTTCTTTTTTGGAAATAAGGTGTTAAAAGGCATGAAATGCACCAAAAAAGACAGGTTTGGTTTATAGTTTGCTGTTCGAATTTAGCTTTTATCTTATTTAAGTTTTATTTTTGATTTATTATGGAATTAAAAAATAAATGGAAGAGCTGATTCTAATTATAAATAGTTTTCAGGAATTAGATTTGGAGACTGAGCAGGCTATTAAAAAAAGTTTTGCCAAAGAAATTTTTAAGAAAGGCGAATTTCTTGTTGAAGAAACTAAGGTTTGTAATAAAATCTATTTTATTAAATCGGGCGCGGTTAGAAGGTTTTGTATTGAAGATGGTGTAGAAGTTACCAAATGGATTTATACCGATAATCAATTTGTAACTTCGATGAGCAGTTTTTTTGAGCAGAAACCTTCTTTTGAAAATTTTCAAACTTGTGAAGAAACAATCCTATATTCCTTGTCTTATTCTGATGAGCAGGCTTTATTAGAATATCCGTTGTTTATAAAGTTTCATATTAAACAACTTCGACATTATCTTTCTAAATTAAATGAGTTCAATCATTTATTTCGTCTAATGACTGCAGAGAAAAAATACTTATTTCTTTTAGAGTCATTTCCTCAAATTATTAAAAAAGGCAAATTAAAACACATTGCCTCATTAATTGGCGTGAGTCAGGAAACTTTGAGCAGAATTCGAGCGTCAATTATTTGACATTAGATCAATAAAAAGAATAAAAAGTTTTTCAATTTTTGTTGTTAATTAAAGATTTAAAAATTGAAGGATACGTTTATTCATAAAAATGCTGTTTTGGGTAATAACATCTCTTTAGGAAATGGTGTGACGATTGAGCAGGATGTTGTAATTGGCAATAATAGTCAGATAGGAAATAATGTAACAATTTTAAGCGGAACAAGAATTGGAGAAAATTGCCAAATCCATTCTAATGCTGTTTTAGGAGGTATGCCTCAGGATTTGAAATATAGAGGCGAATACACTCTTCTAGAAATTGGTGACAACAATATAATCAGAGAGTTTGTTACGATTAATAAAGGCACAATTTCTAAAGGTAAAACTAGTATTGGGAATTCGAATCTTATTATGTCAAATGCTCATATTGGGCATGATTGTGTAATAGGTAACAATTCTATTATTGGGTTTAGCGTTGGTATGGCTGGCGAAGTAATTGTTCAGGACTGGGTAAATATAAGTGGCTTAACTGCGATACATCAGTTTTCTATTATTGGCGAACATGCCATGATTAGTGGTTTGAGTCGTGTAGTTAAAGATGTTCCTCCTTATATTATTGTTGCTCATGAGCCCTTACGATTTGCAGGAGTAAATACTGTAGGTTTAAAAAGAAGAGAATTTACTTCGGATAAAATTGACGAACTTCGATCCATATATCGCGTTTTATTTCAGGAAAAGAGAAATACTAAATTTGCTTTAGAATTGATTACTGAAAAGTTTCGAAAGACTGTTGAGCGCGATAAAATTTTAAGTTTTGT
>NZ_DHEI01000097.1:27124-36539 GCF_002399805.1 Flavobacterium sp. UBA4854 | reverse complement strand
AAGATTGTCTAAATTTTTATATTTATAGTAAATTTTAAAAGAATTTATTATGACTGCTTATAGCGAAAATTCTAAAGTTGATTTTTATTTTGAAAAAGCTGAGAAATGGAAAGCAGAACTAGAACAATTAAGAGATATTGTTTTAGACTGTCACTTGTCGGAAGAATTAAAATGGGGATGTCCGTGTTACACTTTTGATGGAGCCAACATTGTTTTGATTCATGCTTTTAAGGAATATTTTGCTTTTTTGTTTTTTAAAGGAGCTTTAATGAAAGACCCTGATAAAATATTAATTCAGCAATCAAAAAATGTTCAGGCAGCACGTCAAGTTCGATTTACGAGTTTTCAAGATATTTTAGCTAAAAAAGAAATTCTTAAAAAGTATATTTTTGAAGCGGCCGAAATTGAAAAATCTGGACAAAAAGTAGAGTTGAAAAAAGTTTCTGAATTTGAAATTGCCGAAGAACTTCAGAATAAATTTGATAGCGATCCTAATTTTAAAAAAGCTTTTTATACTTTAACCCCAGGAAGACAACGAGCTTATTTACTTCATTTTTCTCAACCGAAACAATCTAAAACTAGAGAAGCTAGAGTAGAGAAAAGTATGTCAAGAATTTTGGAGGGAAAAGGTTTGAATGATTAAGGCATTTTATATAAAAAGAAAAACTCCTTTTGAGAAAAAGGAGTTTTTTTTGTTTTAAAGTGTTAAGAAATTTGATGTTCGATTGTGTTTTTATTTCGAATAGAAATTATGGACTGAAGTAAAACAGAGGTCATAACCAAACTAATTCCAATATAAAATGAGAAATTAACTGATTGTCCTTCGTTAAAAAATAAAAAAGCTAGTATTATTGAATAAATTGGTTCTAAGTTAAAAGTTAGGTTTATAGTAAAGGCAGGAATCTTTTTGAGTGATTCTGCGAACATTACATAAAGTGCAACTGTACAACAGGAAGCCAAAATCAATAAATAGAAAATGTCTGTTAAGTTTGGAATAAAAGTCTGATCTGGAAAATTGTAAAAATAGAATGGCAAAGAGAGTCCTAATACTATAGTTCCGCCAATCATCTGATAAAAATTAATTAGTTTGCTATCATAAAATTGCACTAACCTTTCATTGTAAATGGTATACAAAGCGGCAAATGCAGACGAAATTACACCTAACAAAATCCCAAGCTGATATGAAGAATCAAAATGAAAAATTAGACTTATTCCCAATAAGGTTAGCATACTTAATAAAATTTGAATCAGATTAAATCTTTTTTTATTGAGAATAGGTTCAAAAAAGGCAGTAAAAAAACTAGTCAAACAATAGCATACAACACCTATAGATATGTTAGAATACTTAATGCTGGCGTAGAAAAAAATCCAGTGAATGGTAATAAGAACTCCAGCTTTAGAAATTTTTGCTATTTCAGAAAATGATTTGAGCGTTTTAATATTGTATATTTTTAAAATAAAAAATAGAATAATAGAAGCAAATAAAACTCTGTACCAAACTAGAGTAATTTCGTTAAGAGAAATTAGTTTTCCGAAAACGCCAGTAAAACCAGCAAGTAAAACTGCAGTATGCAGTATCAAATAAGATTTTTTCATAAAAGTTGTCTATCCTTTTGAGGGATGTATTTTGAATATTAATAATTGAATTGAGGTAAAGACATACAAAATTTGACCAAGAATAATCGGTCTAATGTCAATACTAAAAACGTATTATTAATTTATGGAGGAGGAAGACAACCTTTGAAACTCATGATTAAATTTGAATTTTAGCAAACTTATAAAAAGGATATGGAATGAAAAAGTTAAAAAAGTTATTTAAATGTGAAACTTGAGGCATTTTGCAGCAGAATTAAATAAATCTGATTTTGATTTGAATATTTATTTGTAGAACTTGCGTCGGCACCAAATCACTTTAATTAAGAATATTACAATTTAATGACTACCAACCAATCAACTACAGCAGTTCTTGAAACAAAACAGCATTTTGAAATTTTAGACGGACTAAGAGGCATCGCAGCTTTTGCTGTTGTTGTGTTTCACTTTATGGAATGGATTTTTACAGATCCAAGTCAAAACTTTATTGGACACGGATTTTTAGCTGTTGATTTTTTCTTTTGCCTTTCTGGATTTGTAATTGGATACGCTTATGATGATCGTATTGCAAAAATGGGTCTTCGCAATTTTTTTATATCTAGAATTATAAGATTGCACCCTTTGGTTATAGCGGGATCAATATTAGGATTATTGGCTTTCTTGTTTGATCCGTTTGGAGGGCATTTAGAATTGTATAGCACAGGAAAAATTATTTTGACATTTATATGTTCCTTATTTCTTATTCCGTTTCCGGTTATTGAAGATCGCGGATTTAATTTATTTAGTTTTAATGCGCCCGCATGGTCTCTTTTTTGGGAATATATTGCTAATATCGTTTATGCACTTGTACTTTATAAAATTCGCAAAAACTTTTTAGTTGTTCTTACTTTAATTTCTGCAGTTGCAATTTGTTATGTTGGATATAGTTCTGGAAATTTAATAGGAGGATGGAGTGGACCAACTTTTTGGGACGGTTGCGCCAGAATATCGTACTCTTTTTTGGCCGGATTGCTTATTTACCGATCCAATTGGATTATCAAAAATAAATTGGGATTTGCCGGATTGACTATCTTATTGCTTTTGGCTTTTGTAATGCCTTTCTCAGAGTGGAATTGGCTGACTGAACCCTTTGTGGTTTTATTTTACTTTCCGTTATTAATTTCTTTGAGTGCTGGCGCTCATTTAAAACCTTGTTTGAAAAAGATATGCACATTTTCGGGTAACATTTCATATCCGTTATATATGACACATTATGCTGTACTATGGATGTTCGGAAATTACTATGTCAATTATAAACCAAATACAATGCAGCTTACATTTATCGTAACAACAAGTGTGATACTTTTAGTTGGTTTTGCTTATTTCGTAATGAATGTTTATGATAAACCATTAAGAAAATATTTGACAGAAAGAAGAAAAAAATGATTGTGAAAAGGATAATCATTCGATATTATAAAATTTAAGATGAAAAAATATTACTTAATTTTAATACTTACATTGTTTTTTAATTATTCAAAAGCACAAATCAAAAAAAATCAATCTAAAATGAAACCAGAAGCAACAGTTAGTTTAATTAATGTTTGTAAAAGTAAGCTTGATATTTTTGATCGTTTTATGAATAAAGGAACAACCGATGGTGAAATACAGGAACTGGAGAAATTTACAGGTCAAAAATTACCTGCATCTTATATTCAATTATTGAAAACTTATAACGGAGAAAAAAGAAGTTTGGGTTTCTTGGGAGGATTTGGATATTTAGGTGTTGAAGAAGTTAAAAGAGAATGGCTATTTTTTAAAAATGCTCCCGATACAAAACCTGAAGCTATTAATCAGGTAAAAAAAATTACCGATATTTTGTATTCCACTAAAAGAATCCCATTTGCCCACGATGGCTCGGGAAATTTTCTTTGTATAGATTTTATTCCAAATACAGACGGTATTTTAGGGCAGATTATTTATCTTCCATGCGGAGATCCTGAGCCGGTTTCGGTAATCGCAGACAACTTTGAAGATTTTCTAAATTTGATGATAGAAAAAATTAAGTCTGAAAAATTGAAACTAGTTGATGAAAGAGAAGATTGGGACGCAAAAGATTGGGAGAAGGCAGATATTTATTTTGAGAGTACATGGAATGATGATTGGAGTGATATTGCAGAGGAATATAATACAAAAAGATAGTTTCGTTGTTCAAAATACAGAACCAATTCGGAGATGTTGGAACCGAGAAAAAGATGTCAAAAAAAAAAAGAATTAGTGAAATTTTAGGAACAGCATCATTTAGAAACAACAAAATAAAAATAAATGGGCTTTAACCGATTAGAAATTCAAAAACCTGATGAATCGGGCTATTATGTTTTAGATGAAGAATATCTTCTTTCCTGTATTTACTCAGATGGTTGGACAGAACGCCTTTTAAGATTTGAAATTTTCGTTGATATCTATTATGAATGCAGGGGAGAAATTGCCTTTTATGCTGGAGAAAAAGATAGTAAAGAAATTGAAAGTTTATTGGGGTTTGAATTGCCTACCGAAATCAAAAAACTGATAGATCTTTTAATGAATCAGAAAGAATTGCAATTAAAAAAGTACTATTCTGATTTTTTTATGGAAGATTCCAGCATGCTTCATTTTGTTATTAATCGTGACGGAATTTCGCATAATTCAGGAATTGGAATTATGTTGAAAAAACTCGAAAATCCAAACGAATCAGAAAAGTTACTTTTTCTTTTGAAAGAAGAATTTGAAAAACTTCGCGAAGGTTTTTACAACAAAATGCTTTTAGAACGAGGTTTGATTAAAGAAGTTGTAACATCTAAAAAGAAAAGAAACAGACGCTTGTAAAATATCTTATATTTATAAAACGTTATTCGAAATCTAAACTTTTACTACTAATAGAAATTGCATGAAAAATACATTTTTGCTGGTTTTTTTATTATTAAGTTCACTTTCATTTGGACAAAATCCTTCTTTTAAAATCAAATATTCTGAACAACTTGCGGTTTTTGTGTTCTTAGAGAATTTATCTGATTATTATCCAGATAATGTTTTTAAAACAGAATTTCAAAAATCAAAATACAATGTCGAGAAGTATAAAAGCTTAATCTCAAAATTTGATAAATTGTCTATTTCGTATAGTTTTCGGTTCGAAGATTTTCCGTACGGCTCAAAGAAAACAATGCAGACAAAAGATATCTTGAAAAAGAATTTAATAGAGACAGATAACTTAAATGATTTCAAACTTCGTTCTGCAGGAATGATTCCTAATAAAACTTTGAGTGATTTAGGCGAATGTATTTCTGAATTTACACCAATCTATAATGAACTGATTTATAATTCGAACAAAGAAAAATTTGAAAAACAGTTGGATGAAATTATCAAATATTCTAATGAACATCACATTGAAGATTATTTTAAAACAGGATTAGCATTTTATAATTCTAATTGGGATAATTCAATCCCGTTTGAGGCTGCCTTTTATCCTTTACCCAATTCAAAAGGTTTTACCGCTTCTGCATTCTGTAATAATTTTATGAGTGCCATCCAAACCGATTTAAAATCGCATAAAGATTTATTTAGTGTAATGATGCACGAAACATATCACATTATTTATGACGAACAATCGCTTGAAGTTAAAACGGAAATAGATACTTATTTTAAAGAAAATAAATCGAAATGCAGCAATTATGCTTATCAGCTCATGAATGAAGTTTTGGCGACGGTATTGGGTAACGGTTATGTTTACGAAAAATTGGATAATAAAGTTGACGAAGGAGAATGGTATAATAATAAATATATCAATTTGATGGCAAGACAAATTTATCCGTTAACGAAAGAATATATCGAACAGAAGAAACCGATTGATAAGAATTTTATAGATCAGTACATTCAGCTTTACGAAACCAATTTTCCAGATTGGATAAACGAAATGAATAATATTATGACGTATCGTTATGTGATTACTGAAAATGAAAAAGATTTTAATGTAATAAACAAAATGTTCCGTTATCGCTCCAGAACAGAATACGAAGATCAAATTACAGACAGCAGTATTGAAAAAATGAAGCAGACACCATTGACCAAAATGGTAATTATATCAAAAGACAATAAAGAAAAGATTAAACTTTTAAAAGGGAAGTTTAAAGAACTTAAAAACTGGAAAGGAAATCCAGATAAAGAATTTGCCGAGAAAATTCTATTGGACGATAAAAGTCAATTGATAATTGTGAATCAGAAAACATCTAATTTAGAAACATTAATTAAATCAATAATATGAAAAAAGTAAATAGTTTTTTTATCACAGTTATTTGCATTTGTTTTTCATGTGCAACAGCTTTTGGCCAGCTAACATCAGATAAAATTGATTTGTTGATGCAATCTGCATTAACAAAGTTTAAAGTAGCGGGAGCGTCGATTGCGGTTGTTAAAGATGGAAAAATAATTCACTTAAAAGGGTATGGCGTCAGTTCTATAGAAACAAAAAATGAGGTTAATGAAAAGACAAATTTTCAAATTGCCTCAAATAGTAAAGCGTTTACAACGGCTGCACTTTCTATTTTAGAAGATGAAGGAAAATTAAAGTGGACAGATAAAGTAAGAGATTTTATTCCTGAATTTAAAATGTATAATGATTATGTGACGGAGAATTTTAATATACAAGATTTGCTGACTCATCGCAGCGGATTAGGTTTGGGAGCTGGCGATTTGATGTTTTTTCCTGACGGCACTAATTTTACCATTAAAGATGTATTGACAAACTTTCAATATTTTAAACCCGTTTCAGCTTTTCGAACCAAATGGGATTATGATAATTTACTTTATATTGTAGCAGGAGAAGTAATTGCAAGAGTGAGCGGTATGAGTTATGAAGAATTTGTACAAAAAAGAATTATTGATCCTTTACAAATGAACAATACATTTGTTGGAAGCAGTTTAATAAAAGATAGATCTAATTTTGCAGTTTCCCATTCATCAGAATCTGGAACGATAAAGAAAATTGAAGGTTTTGGTGATCAACTTAGTGTCGCTGCCGGAGGAATATTTTCTAACGCAGAAGATATGGCAAAGTGGATGATAGTTCGTTTGAATAAAGGTCAGTACGGGCCGGACTCGAAAACACCGCTTTTTTCCTTAGAAAACCACAATGAAATGTGGAGAATACATACTGTTCAGGAAACAGATCAAAATCCAAGATACAATTCTCATTTTAATGGTTATGGTTTAGGCTGGCAATTGTCAGACGAGAAAGGAACTTTAAAAGTATCGCATACTGGAGGTTTGCCAGGAATGCTTTCTATTGTAACCATGTATCCAGATTTGAATTTGGGAATTGTAATTTTAACTAATACAGAAAATGGAGGAGGGGGACTTTTTACGGCAGTTAGTAATACAATTTCTGACAGTTATTTAGGTTTAGACGATTTTGGATGGACTGATAAATTGGTAGAATGGATGAATGAAGACAGAAATAAAGGTGATGATGTGACTAAAAATGTTTGGGAAAAAGTAAAACTGTCTAAAAAGGTAAAAATAAAGAATGAAGATTTTATAGGCGTTTATGCCGATAAATGGTTTGGTGAAATTGAAATATTTGAAAAAGACAAACAATTATGGTTTAAATCGTATCGTTCGCCTAAATTAAATGGACCAATGGCTTTTTACAATGCCAATACATTTGCTATAAAATGGGAATATCAAGCAATGAATTGTGATGCGTTAGCAATGTTTTCTCTAGACGAAAATGGTAAAGCTCAATCTATTAAAATGAAGGGAATTTCTCCAAACATCGATTTTAGTTTTGACTTTCAGGATTTAGATTTAATAAAGATTAAATAACAATCATGAGATAAAAAAAACTCCATTATTTCTAATGGAGTTTTTTATAGAATTTAATGAAGTTTGTAATCGAGTAAACTATTATTGTTGTTACAAATTATCCTTAATTCGTTTTGTTATTTCTTCAATTGTGCCCATCCCGTCAAAAGTGAGAACTTTAATTTTTGACTTCATATATTCAATTGCTGGTCTCGTCGAATTTTCAAAAACTTCAATTCTTTTAAGATGAATATTGGCATCTTTATCATCTTTTCTGTTAGAAGTTTCCGCTCTTTTTTTTGCTCTTTTTAAAAGTTCTTCTTTTGGAACATCAATATTAATTACTTTTCCAATTTCCAGGTTTTTAGATTTAACAAGTTCTAATAAATCATTTACCTGTGGCTCTGTTCTTGGATAACCGTCTAAAATGATTCCTTTAGCGCCTCTATTTTCATCCAATATTTTACTGAAAAGATCTTTCATGATAGAATCAGGAACTAAATCTCCTTTTTCTTCATATTGTGACATAATTTTTCCAATTTCCGTTTCATGTTGTTTTTCCAAGCGGCATCTGTCCCCCGTAGAAATATGCTCAAAATGAAGTTCGTCCTTTAAAATTTCGCATTGCGTACCTTTTCCAGAATAAGGAGGGCCAGTAATTATTAATATTTCCATTTTATTTATAAAGTTTTTTAATTCTATTCCGATTCTTTAAAGTTAAGAATGATTTATTCTAAGCTGACACGAATTGTAAATTTACAAGAAAAACATTTGTTTTTCTGATTCATGCAACAAATCTATAAAAACAGTTATTGGTTAAACAATTCATCTGTTGGAAACAACAATTCAGTCAATAAAAATTGAATGTTCTGCTGAATAAAAATATTTTTACATCAAAATCAAAACAACCATAATACATAACCATGAAGAAAATTTTAAAATTTATCAAAATCACGTTTATCAGCCTTTTGAGTATTGTTTTACTTTTTATTGCTTATTTGTATATCAGTAACAAATTATTCTTGGAATCTAAAAAAGATGATAATATCAGCTATTTGTCAAAAAATAATGTTGAGATAACAACTTCAATCAATGAGAGATTGTTTGATGCAGATTTTTATAAGTCGCAAGTGTTTTTGCTAGGAGAAATTCATGGTTATGCTGACAATCAGAAAATAGATCAGGAAATGCTTTTTTTCTTGAATAAAAAGGTTGGAGTCAAATATTATATTGCCGAAATGGATAGTTTGACAGCTCAAAAGTTGAATGCTTTTTTATTTTTAGAAAATGAAAAAAATAAAGTGGCTTTGAGAGAAGTTGTAGAATCTATCAAAAGAAGAATTCCTCAGCAATCTAGCCAAGAATTATTTGATAAATGGAGTGCTGTTCATGATTACAACCGTAATTTGGCTGATTCTCTAAAAATTACAGTAATCGGAATCGATAAAAATTTTGATGATGAATCGAAAGGTTCAAGAGATGAAGCGATGGTTGCTAATTTTAAAAATGTAATTCAAAAAAGACATCTTGAAAACGAAAAATTTTATGGACTCTTCGGATTTTTTCATACGCTGCAAAAGAAAACAGAATCGGGTAGAGCAACTTTTGCTGCAGGATTAAAAGATTCTGGCGTAAAGGTTACAAGCTTTGTAAGTTATACCATTGATAGCGAAATGTATCTTCCTAAAAATCCTCAGTTTCCAACTCCTGAAAATGAAAAAGTTAATTGGATAAATGCCGACGGTCCGCTAATGCTTGTAAAAGGAATTAATGATATAAAAGAATTGAGCAAACCAGAATCAATCACGCTTTTTAAGCTTAACGCGAAAAATTCACCTTACCTGAAATCGCAAAATTTGATAACAGTAAAATCTAGAGCTTTTGGAGAAAATATTCTACCTCTAAAAGATGCTGTTACGACTGATTATTTTCAATATGTGTTTTTGTTGAGAAATTCTAAAGCGTTGACGAAATTGAAGTAAAAATTTTTTCTCAGTAATAAAAAACTCCA
>NZ_DHEI01000097.1:21243-27023 GCF_002399805.1 Flavobacterium sp. UBA4854 | reverse complement strand
AATAATGGAGTTTTTTATTACTGGAAAGTAATGCTATTTATTAATTATAGATTCTATCGAGTTCCTAAGTTCTTCCAAATTATTCTGCTTTATGATGTTTGTTTTAGGAAATAGAAAAGATTTTAATTATTTAATGTGTTTTACGAATATATTTAATGTATTATGTGTAAAGTAAGTGTTTTTTAAATTTATAAGAGTAAGAATTTTTTAGTGATTTGTAAGGTTTTTTACTTATGTTAGCAAATCGATAAAATTAAAAATCTAGTGATTAATTTATGCAAAGATGTTAGTTAATACAGGCAAACTTAAAATAAACGATACATTGGGCGAATATCCAAAAGAAGTAAAGTTTAAATATAATTGGAGAAAATACCAGCAAAGAGTACTAGATAATTTAGAAGAATATTTAAAAGATGGACATTTACATATTATAGCCCCTCCAGGTTCTGGTAAAACTATTTTAGGACTTGAAGTTGCTCTTCGTTTAAATAAACCGACTTTAATTCTCGCACCAACAATAGCAATTCGCAATCAATGGATTCAACGATTTTGTGAATTATTTCTTCAAACAGATCAGAGTCCAGACTGGATTTCGAGAGATATTCGGAACCCAAAATTTATGACTGTGGTAACATATCAAGGACTTCATGCGGCTTGTAATAATTTAAAAATTAAGGAAGAAGATTTTGATGAGGAAGAAGAAAGTGAGGAAAACGTAAATAGTAAAGAGGCAAATGCAAATCTTGATAAAATTGTAAATGGCTTAAATGCACAAAAGATTAAGACAATTGTAGTAGATGAGGCGCATCACTTAAAAAATGAGTGGTGGCAGACATTAACTAAAGTAAAAGAGAAAATTAATCCGGTAATTGTTGGGTTAACTGCAACACCGCCTTATGACGTTTCGCCTATTGAATGGCAGCGATATATTGAACTTAATGGGCTTGTAGATATGGAAATTTCGGTTCCAGAATTGGTAATCGAAGGAGATCTGTGTCCGCATCAAGATTATGTATATTTTACAATGCCAACCGAAAAAGAGCATCAGGATATTACTAATTTTAGGGATAATATAGAAATGCTTTTTCAGGAAATAAAAAATGAAGAAACCATTATTCAGGCAATTGAGACGCATCCTATTTGGAAAAATCCTGAGGAACATCTAGATTGGATTTATAATAATTTTGCTTATTATTCTGCCAGTTTAATATTTTTAAAAACAAACAATAAAGAAATTCCTGAAATTCATCTAGAAATTATTGGTGACAAAAAAATAATAATCCCTGTTTTGGATTATGAATGGACTGAAAAACTTTTGGAGTTTTATCTTTATAAGGAAGACGAGCATTTTAAAAAGTTTGAAGAACATCGAAAAAACCTTGAGAATAGATTAAGAAGATTTGGGGCAATAGAGAGACGACAGATAGACTTTTTATACAATAGAAAAGTAACAGGTCTTTTAACGTCAAGTATAAGTAAATTAAACGGCATTAAAGAGATTGTTGATTTTGAATACAAGCAGTTAGGGAAAGATTTACGTATGGTAATTCTTTCTGATTTCATCCGAAAAGAATACTATATTAATTCTTCCGAAAACAATCTTGAATTAAATAGACTGGGAGTTATTCCTATTTTTGAAAAACTAAGAAGAGAAAATATAGAGAATAAAAAAATTGGTGTATTGACCGGATCAATGATTATCATTCCAAGTAGTGTTTATAATGATTTTGAAGTTAGAGCAACAAAATGTGGTATTGCCAAAATAAATTCAAGCATTGTTCCCTTTGATCCAAATTATATTTTAATAAATTACACAGAACAGCTTACTCATTATATAGTTCATATTGTAACCCAAATTTTTCAAAGTGGCGGAATAGAAGTTTTGATCGGTACAAAATCATTACTTGGGGAAGGATGGGATGCTCCAGCAATTAACTCTTTAATATTGGCAAGTTTTGTTGGTTCTTTTGTTTTGTCAAATCAAATGCGTGGAAGAGCCATTAGAATTCAAAACGGAAACTCAAATAAAACAGGAAATATCTGGCATCTAGTTACTATCGATGAAACATCTCCATCTGGTGGCGATGATTTTGATTTGCTAAAAAGACGGTTTAAAAGTTTTGTCGGCGTTTCATTTCGCGAGCAGCCTGGAATTGAAAACGGAATTGGACGGTTAAATTTAGGAGAGAATATCTGCGAAAAAGGTGAGGCTGAGAAAATGAATATTGAAATGTTCAAGCATGCTGCTAGTAGAGAAAACTTAAAAGAAGTATGGAAAAAAGCACTTGAAACAGGAGTAACTCTTGTAGAAGAAATTAAAATTCCATTTTCTGAAGGAAAAGAGTATAAAGCAGTTAAATCAATGTATTTGAATAAAACGCTTGCCAATCTTTTGGCTACTTTAGGTTCTGGTTTAGCTGGTTTTGGTTTAGAAATAATACAAGAATTTTTAAAATCAGCTAGAAGAATCAGGAGTATGCGAGATCTTTATTTTTTTCTTACTTTTTTTGGAATAGTTGGGATGTTGTTTTTTGGAAGACAGACATTAAAAGCATTAAGGTTGTATTTTAAATATCGTGACATTTCCAAAGATATTAAACAAATTGGAGAAGCACTTTTAAATTCATTGATTAAGGCCAGAATTATTAAAACTAATTATTCTGAATTAGAAGTTATAGTTTCGGTAGATGACTGGGGAGGAGTGTATTGTCATTTGGATGGAGGGACTACTTTTGAGAAATCAATATTCATAAACTCTTTACAGGAAATTGTAAGTCCTATAGAAACCCCTCGTTATATAATAATCAGAAAAAATAGATTTTTGTTCTTTAAAGAGCAAAAAGACTATCACTCAGTTCCTGAAATTATAGGCAGAAATAAAAAATTAGCAGAGCATTTCAAAGAGCAATGGAAAGAACTTGTTGGAAGTTGCGATTTAATTTTTACCCGAACAATCGAAGGTAGAAAGTTGATTTTAAGTTCTAGGATACGATCTTTAGCTGCGCAGTTTGATGAAAAAACGCAAAGAATAAATAAATGGAAGTAAAAAAAGCTTAATTAGAAATAATTAAGTTGTATGTTGGTATTTTATCATATTCGGCCATGTTTCTGTTGCAGAAAATTGTTTCTTCTTATTTCTTGATGTTTTAAAGCTTTAAAAGTAGAAAGTTATTATATTTGCAACAATAAAGTATAGACTATACTCTACACTTTATTGTTTTAAAAAAATAAAACTATGCTTGTAAACGAATTATCAAAAAAAACAGGATTGTCGATCCATACGATAAGATATTATGAAAATTTAGGAATGATTAAGGGCTTAACTGATGAAAAAGTCAAATCTAATAATTACAAACATTACGATGCTAATACTATTGAGCGTCTAGAAATCATTATAGAAGCAAGAGAAGTCGGTTTTACTTTAGCAGAAATAAAAAAAATATTGATTAGCTGGTTTGAGACAACAGATTCGAAACCAGAAACACTAGAGCTCTTTCAAGCCAAAATAAAAGAGATAGATGATAAAATGAAATATTTTAAACAAACCAAAAGTCTTCTTGAAAAAGTATGCGAGAAAATAAAAAGTAATAATGATTGATTGCTAGATTACTAAAAAGGATATTTTTTTTGCGTAGGATCTGAGAAATTACTGGGCGATTTTACAAATAGTCTTATATTCGCTTTTGAATTTATAGAATTAAATATCGTACTAAAATAAACTACAAATAACAACTAGAGTCAAAATTAGAAAACTAAATTATGCAAGAAGAAATAACCAAACATTCAAACAAAATTTACAAAGCTGTCAAAAAACCAGAACACACATTGGGAGAGAAAGTAAAAGAGATCATTATAGAAATATTTATAATCGTTTTTGCTGTAACGCTTTCAATATGGCTTCACGGTTGGAGCGAGCATAGACACCAACAAAAAGAAGTATCTGTGTTTCTTGCTAATTTAAAGAATGATTTAAAGAATGATATAGAAAGTATCGACAGGGAAGTTAAAGCGTATGAAAAGACAAATAAAAGTTACGAAAAAATTTTAGCATTAACGACTTCTCAGCTTGACAGTATTTATAAAGCTAAAAGCAAAGTTGATTTTCCAATTCATTCACATGGGCAAACATTGACTGTAGGTAATTATGAAAGCTTTAAGTCAAGTGGTAAACTTGGCTACATTGAAGACGAAAAATTGAAACAGAAAATCTTAAACTATTACCAAATATTTGTACCAGCTGCTAACGAAGTTGATAAAATGTACACTGAATTTTTGTTTAAGTGTTTTGATAAAGAAATAGAAAATGCAGATAAACCAGAAAAAGAATTATATTCTGATCCAAAATATAAAAAGACACTTTCATATCTTGTTAAACTAGGTAAGAATAACATAAGGGTTTACAAAGAAAACACAAAACCGCTCGCAGTTGAGCTTATTAAAGAAATTGAAAAAGAGTTGGGTAAATAAAAAAGCTTAATCATAAAAAAAAAACTCCATTAGAAATAATGGAGTTTTTTTATGCTTTAAAAGGTTATTTGCCTTTTGCTATTTTTTCGAGATATTCAACTTTGTCTTTTTCGGCTTGAATTAAGCGTTCATAGAGTTTTTCTTTTTCTCCGTAAAGTTCTACAATTTTATCAATTGGGTTGAACGTGCAATTGTAATTAAGTCCGGCATTAACGATGTCATTATTGGTGTAAGTGTTTCCAATAACATTCAAAACTGCTTCATCGGAGAAATTTTCAATGGCCTCAGCCGAAACGCCTAAAGCTTCCGCAATAGAGTTTAGTCTTTCGCTATCAATAGTTTCCGTTCCTTCAAGAGTTGAAATATACTGCTGGCTCACACCAATGGCTATGGCAAGTGCCTCTTGCTTCATTCCTCTAAGCTCTCTAATTCGGCTTATGTTTCTTCCAATATGTTTGGTTTTTTGTATAGTGCTCATAATTCAAAGATAATAATTAAGTGAATAAACCAGAACTGTAAAAAACAGATTTTAAATGTATGTTACAGATTTTCTTGGGGAGCGGTAAACAAAAATACAATTTTTATGGTAAGAATTTTAAATTCTGTTCTCAGGCTTAATTTTAGGCAATCTTGTCATTTCGAGGAACGAGAAATCACACTAGAAATTCTGTAAAGTATGTCGCTAATCCTTGTCGATTTCCGAGTGAGATTTCTCGTTCCTCGAAATGACAAGATTGGCTTCAATTGCACTAAGAATAAAAAATGGAGAAAATATATTTATCTTATTTGATTACTGACTTTTTTCTTCAATTTCTCAAATGCAATTATATCCGCTTTTAAAACAAAAGGATTGTTTTCTGAATCAATATCAATCCATTCTAATTTTTCCAATCCCGGAATTTGAACATTTAAATCTTCAATATTTAGTATTTTGACAGTATAATAAATATTAAGAATCTGTTTATTGTCTTTTATACGAGATTCAATAAAGTCTTCCTGCGTATAATGATGATCTAAGATTTCGATTTTTAAATTTAATTCTTCTTCAAATTCACGATGAAGACATTCAATTGTTCCTTCTCCAAATTCAAGACCGCCTCCAGGTAATTTGCATATTTGTGTTCCTGCATATCTTTCGTGCAGTGCTAAAATTTTATTGTCGTTTATGCAAAAAGCATAAACCCTAACGTTAAATCCGATCAGTTCGCTCATAATTTTAAATTTTTTGATATCGAGAAATAATATTGAGAAGGCAAAAAAAAACTCCTTAATTTCTTAAGGAGTTTCTTGGTGGGCGATGAGGGGTTCGAACC
>NZ_DHEI01000097.1:20888-21040 GCF_002399805.1 Flavobacterium sp. UBA4854 | reverse complement strand
TGATTGCGAATGCAAATATACGTTTGTTTTTGAGTTCTGCAAAGAAATTTAAACTTTTCTGAGTTTTTAAATATTCTTTTTAGTCTTCTTATTTAAAAGAAAACTCCTTAATTTCTTAAGGAGTTTCTTAGTGGGCGATGAGGGGTTCGAAC
>NZ_DHEI01000097.1:16018-20689 GCF_002399805.1 Flavobacterium sp. UBA4854 | reverse complement strand
TGTGATTGCGAGTGCAAATATACGCCTGTTTTTGAGTTCTGCAAGCAAAAAACAATAAAAAATAAAACTTTTTTAAAAATAACTTATATCTATTTGTTTATGAATTTGTTATTAAAAAGAATTTTTTAAGTTTTTTTCTAAATCAAAAGTATATTTTAGTCCAAAGGCAATTCGGCAACGACAAAAGTGCTTCCGCCAACGTAAATAAAATCATTTTCTAAAGCATTTTTCTTTGCTTCCGCGAAAGCGATTTCAACAGAATCGTATTTTTCTCCTATTAAGTTGAATTTTTCAGCCGCATTTTTTAAAGTTTCAGCAGGCAAAGCTCGTGACGAATTTGGATGGCAGAAATAATATGTCGCTTCTTTTGGAAAAAGTGGCAAAATAGAATCCAGATCTTTATCATTCACAACGCCCAAAACAATATGAAGTTTTTCGTATTTCTCATTTTTCAGCTGATTCATCACAACCGACAATCCGTGTTTATTGTGAGCAGTGTCGCAAATGATTTTCGGGTTTTCTCCCAATTGCTGCCATCTTCCTTGTAAACCAGTATTTTTTACAACATGCAATAAACCTTCTTTTAATTGTTCAATCGAAACTTTAAAATCGGTTTGACTATTAAGGATTGAAATTGTCTGCTGAACCGTCTTTTTATTATGAAACTGATAATCTCCAATCAAGTCCGACAAATAAATCTGATCAATCAAATCTGATGCAAAATAAATCGGCGCATTGTTCTCTTCGGCTTTAGCCAAAAATACAGGTTTAGTTTCGTCATTATATTCGCCAATAACAACTGGAACATTCGGTTTTATAATTCCCGCTTTTTCTCCAGCAATCGCTTCCAAAGTATTTCCTAGAAACTGAGTATGATCTAAACCAATATTGGTAATTACCGAAACCAAAGGCGTAATAATATTAGTAGCATCCAATCTTCCACCCAAACCAACTTCGATTATAGCAATGTCTACTTTTTCTGCAGCAAAATAATCAAAAGCCAATCCAACCGACATTTCGAAGAAACTCATATCATTGGCTTCAAAAAAATCTTTGTGTTTCGCAACAAATTCAATAACAAACTCTTCCGAGATTTCTTTACCGTTTATTTTAATTCTTTCTCTAAAATCTTTCAAGTGCGGAGAAGTATATAATCCGACTTTATAACCTGCTTCTTGTAAAACAGAAGAAAGCATATGCGAAGTAGAACCTTTTCCGTTTGTTCCCGCAACGTGAATGCATCGCAATCTGTTCTGCGGATTATCAAGATGGGCTGCCAATAATTTGATATTCGTTAAATCTTCTTTATACGCAGAAGCACCTTGCAATTGGTACATTGGAAGCTGATTAAACATCCAATTGGTAGTTTCTTGATAGTTCATTTGTTTAGATAAAATGGTTGTTGATTGAAATAAATTTCGATTTTTGTAGTTTAATATTACAGCGAAAATTATCTTTATTGCAAATTTCAAATATTTTTTAGAATTAATTATTAAAAACCAGAATTAATATATGTTTAGTTTTATTCAGTTACAAACAGATACAATCGCAAATGCTTCAAATGTAGTGGTCGAAAAGATCGCAGCACCGCAAAATGAAATTTCAATGTTTGGCTTCATCATGAAAGGAGGAGTGTTCTTAATTCCAATCGCGATTTTATTGTTTTACACTATTTACCTGATTTTTGAACGTTATATGTACATCAACCGTGCGTCTAAAATCGACAGCAGATTAATGCAAGATATTAGCGAAAAATTACATTCTGGAAATATCGAATTGGCAAGAACAATTGTAGAAAGAAATAATACTGCAGCTGGAAATATTTTAAAAGAAGGCGTTTTGGTAATTGGAAGACCAATTTCTGAAATTGAAGCCAATATGGATCGTGCTGCCGATATCGAAATTGGCGAAATGGAAAGACATTTAGGTCACTTAGGACTTATTGCTGGTATTGCGCCAACATTAGGTTTCATTGGAACAATTTCTGGGGTTATCAAGATTTTCTACAGTATTTCGGTTACAGAAAATATTAGTATCGGAAATATTTCTGGAGGTTTGTACGAGAAAATGATCAGTTCAGGTTCTGGATTAATTGTGGGTATTATTGCTTATAGCGCTTACCACTTATTAAACGGAAAGATTGATAATTTTGCTTTAAAAATTCAGAAACAGATTTTAGAATTTGTCAATATAATTCAAAGAGCATAAGCCATGTCTATTAAAAGAAAAAGAAGATTTCACGCCGAAGTTGCGACTTCATCTTTGAGCGATATCATGTTTTTCCTGCTGTTGTTTTTCTTAATTATCTCAACACTGGCAAATCCGAACGTGATTAAGATGACATTGCCAAAAGCTAAAGCGAATGAAAAGACAAATAAACAATTAATTAGTTTATCGGTTACAGAAGATAAAAAGTTCTACATTGACAAACAGGAAGTAGATTTTGAAAATCTAGAGACGAGTTTAATGTCAAAAATAGGAACAGATAAAGAACAAACTGTTGTAGTTCGAATTCCGTTTAACTTACAAGTTCAAGATTTAGTAGATGTTTTACAGATAGGAGTGAAGAACAATTTGAAGTTTGTAATTGCTACAAGTCCAAAATAGTCATTGCGAGGAACGAAGCAATCACATAAGGAATGTGTTACAATCTTGTCATTTCGACGAAGGAGAAATCTCCACAAGTAGCTCCGCAACGAAAATCCAATCTTTGTAGAGTTTCTCGCGAAGATTTCTCCTTCGTCGAAATGACAAACTTGATGAAATAAAAAAGGCTTTCAGATTTCTGAAAGCCTTTTTCTATAATAGCAGATTTAATGTAAATCTGTGTAATTCGTGTTTTTTAATCCAAACTGAAATTATAAATAATTTTTCCAACTTGTTTTGCAGGAGCATCACTGTCAGATTCCCATTTGGTATTCATTGCTGCGATTCTAGCTTGATCCAATAAGCATTTTGCAGTATTTGTTGTTCCTTTAATTCCTGGTGTTGCGCTTATCGTTTTTCCGTTTTGGTCAACACTTACTTCAACAACGACTTTTCCTTCTTCGTTACAAGTATATTTTGGTGCAGGTTTAGATAAGGCTTTTCTGTTTCCTAGAGAATATCCAGATCCGCCACCAGAACCGCCACCAGTTCCTGCTCCGTAACCGCTTCCGGTTCCTATGCCATTTCCAGTTCCGTTACCGCCTCCAGTTCCTCCGCCAGAACCGCCACTTCCGTAATAACCATTAGAGTTTAAACTTCCGTTTGCTTTTCCTTTGTTTCCTGCAGTTTTGTCATCTCCGTCTCCGCCTTTGTTGGAGCCTTTCATAATGCTGGCTAAGGCATCGTTTGTCGAATTAGAAACTTTTGGTTTTTCCGGTACAGGTTTTTGTACAGGTTTCTCAACAGGAACAGGCTTCTTCGGTTTTTCTTTTGTCGGAATTACAACGTCATTTTCTGTTGTTGTGTTTTCCTGCGTAATTATAGATTCTTCTTCTGGAGTTGTTTTTGCAGGAGCTTGTTTCACATTATTTTTTACATCCAAAACTTCGCTTTTATAATTGGCTCCAGAACCTAAATCGCTATCTCCGAAATTTACTGTAACGCCTCCGCCACCTCCGCCACCATCAGCAAGAGCAACATTATTTTCAGGATTATAAGGAGGCCAAAAGCGTATAAAAAACAGCAACGCAATAACTACCGCATAAATAGCGATTGTGAATAGTAATGATTTCTTTTGATCTGAAGAAATAGAGGAACTCATTTAAATTCTGAATTTTGAAATGTATTATTTTAAAAACGTTTAAAAGTAGTAAAAATTGTTTAGAATGAAAGTCTCCGATTTATTTTGCGTCGAATGTTTTTCCCGCAGATTTGGCAGATTGAGCAGATTAAATTTAAAGCAAAAAAAAATCTGCATAATCTGCCAAATCTGCGAGAAACAAAAAAAGGATCAAATTTAAATTTGATCCTTTTTTAATAAAGTAGAATATATCTTTACTATACCAACTGTTTCAATGCAATCTCAAAAGCAGTTGCACTAATATTTGTTTTAGACGAACTCAAAGCGTGAGCTTTTACAATCGCATTTTTAATGGTATCAGATGTATCGTTAAAAATAGCCTCATCGGTCATTTGAACTTTTTTCTCCATGAAATAAGCAAAAACTCGTGCCATTCCGCAGTTAGAAATAAAGTCAGGAATTAAACTTACTTTACGGTCTACTTGTTCCATGATAGAACCAAAGAAAATTTCTTTGTCTGCAAAAGGAACATTCGCACCACAAGAAATTACTTCTAATCCGTTTGAGATTAAGCTGTCTATTTGTGTTTGAGTTACTAATCTTGAAGCGGCACAAGGAGTGAAAATCTCAGCACCAATTGTCCAGATTTTAGAATTGATTTCTTCAAACGGAATCATATTGTCAGCAACTAATTTATTTCCGTCTTTGTTTAAAAACAACGTTCTAATTTCTTCAAAAGAAAAACCTTCTTCTTTTATTAATCCGCCATCGCGATCAATGATTCCGATAACTTTTGCTCCCATTTCAGCTAAATAGAAAGCTGCTGCCGAACCTACGTTTCCAAAACCTTGAACGATTGCTTTTTTACCTTTAATGTCTCCGCCGTAAGTTGCGTAAAAATGACGAACTGCTTCTGCAACACCAAAACCAGTAATCATGTCGGC
>NZ_DHEI01000097.1:494-15751 GCF_002399805.1 Flavobacterium sp. UBA4854 | reverse complement strand
CATTCTTCTGTCATTGGAATTACTTCGTGAATCTCATCAACATTCAAATCTCCTCCAGTTCCGTAGTAACTTTTTAACAAAGGAGAAACGGCTTTGTACCAACGCTGCAAAACACCTTTTTTGCGAGGATCGTTTGGGTCAAAGTTAATTCCAGATTTAGCTCCTCCAATTGCAGGACCAGAAACTGAGAATTTAACTTCCATAGTTTTAGCCAAAGACAAAACTTCATTCATGTCTAGGCCTTTTCTCATTCTTGTTCCTCCACCCGCAGCTCCTCCACGAAGTGAATTAATAACAGTCCACCCTTCGGCTTCTGTTTCTGAATCTTTCCAATTGAAAACAATTTCAGGTGCTTTGTTTTCAAATTGTTGTAATAAATCTTTCATTTTGTTGTGATATGTTTATTTTGCGTAAATGTATAAAATAGAATAATGCGAATAATGTATTTTGCATCAAATTTATAAAACAAAAAAGAAAAGCCGTCCCGAAATTTTTCGGGACGGCTTTTTGAATATTCAGAAAATTAAGAATTATTGTCCTAATAAATGTTTTTTCAAAGTTTCGTCTACTGGTTTGTCAGAAAGCCAGATTCCGAATAATGCTTTTTTGAAATCGAATCCAGGAATTTTTCCTTTCAAAACTTCGTTTTTAGAAACGTAAACATTTTGGTCTAATGGGTTGTATGCTAAAATGAAAACATCTTTTTCTGTAATGGCATCGCTTAAGAAACTTTTTAACTGCTCAATTCTAGGACGTAATTGTTCAAGATTTGCACCTGCAGATTTTTCAAAACCTGTGTTCATTGCTTTTGTCAGTTTGTTTGAAGAAACCATAGAAGAAGTAATTTCGATTCTAACTGCCATTTCAGTATCACTATCAATAATGAATTGAGGATCCTGCGCTAATTGAGATAAATACAATGCCTGTACATAAACTTCCAACCACATTTTTGATCTTCCACCAGCACCGTTAAGTTGTAAAGTCTTACCCAGAAAATCTATTTTTCTAGGAACTGTTACGCCATTAACATCGATTTGAGTTTGTGCCGAAACAGTAGAAAATTGTAAGCTTAAGAGGAATGTTAGTAATAGTAAAATCTTTTTCATGTTCTATCAATTATTTATTTTTTGGTCAAAAATAATGTTAATTTATTAATATTTGGTTCATTTTTAATATGTTTTTTTTCTGTAAAATTTACATTTAATTTTTGTATTACATTAAAAATCAATTTAGTAAGACTAGTTTTACGTAGATTTACGTGTTTTAAGAATTGTTTAATGAAAGAGCGGTAAAAAGTCATCAAAAATGTTCGTTTTTACATGCTTTAAAAAGAAAAAAAGACTTTTAAATTTTAAAAGAATTGTTGCGAGATTAATGCTCATTTGGAGAAAAAGCTAAATAATTACGAAAACGTTATCGTTATCTTTGCTGATCTATTAATTTTATATGCGTGCATTGTAAATTACACTTTTAAAAAGTATCTTTGGAAGCCTTTGCTTTAAAAAAAAGGCTTCGAAAAAACACAAAAAACATAAAAAAACTATCAACTAAAGAAATCTGTTTTGAAATCTGGTTGAGAAAAACATTTAAAGTAAACTACTATGGATTTTAATCTTACCGAAGAACATTTAATGATTCAGCAGGCAGCAAGAGATTTTGCTCAAAATGAATTATTGCCGGGAGTTATTGAACGAGACGAAAAACAAATTTTTCCAACTGAGCAAATCAAAAAAATGGGTGAGCTTGGATTTATGGGAATGATGGTTGATCCTAAATACGGAGGAAGCGGTCTTGACGCTATTTCTTATGTTATTGCAATGGAAGAAATTTCTAAAATAGATGCTTCTGCTTCTGTTGTTATGTCAGTAAACAATTCATTAGTTTGCTGGGGATTACAAGAATATGGTACTGAAGAGCAAAAACAAAAATACTTGCCAGGTTTAGCTTCTGGAGAAATTCATGGAGCATTCTGTTTAAGTGAACCTGAAGCAGGAAGTGATGCTACTTCGCAAAAAACTACTGCAATTGATATGGGAGACCATTATTTAGTGAACGGTACCAAAAACTGGATTACTAACGGAAACACAGCTTCTGTTTATTTAGTAATTGCACAAACTCATCCAGAATTAAAGCATAAAGGAATCAATGCTTTGATTATGACGAAAGATATGCCAGGTTTCTCAGTTGGCCCGAAAGAACAAAAAATGGGAATTCGTGGTTCTGATACACATTCTTTAATGTTTTCTGATGTTAAAGTTCCAAAAGAAAACAGAATCGGAGAAGATGGTTTCGGATTTAAATTTGCTATGAAAACTCTTGCGGGAGGAAGAATCGGAATTGCTTCTCAAGCGTTAGGAATTGCTTCTGGAGCTTACGAAATGGCTTTGAAATATTCTAAAGAGCGTAAAGCTTTTGGAACAGAAATTTGCAATCATCAGGCAATTGCTTTTAAATTGGCTGATATGGCTGTAAACATCGAAGCGGCGCGTCATTTATGTATGAAAGCAGCTTGGGATAAAGACAATCATAAAAATTACGACGTGAGCGGTGCAATGGCAAAATTATTTGCTTCGCAAGTTGCAATGGATACTTCAGTTGAAGCTGTTCAAATTCACGGAGGAAACGGATACGTGAAAGAATACCACGTAGAGCGTTTAATGCGTGATGCTAAAATCACTCAGATCTACGAAGGAACTTCTGAAATTCAAAAAATTGTAATTTCTAGAGCAGTTATTGCAGGATAAATAAATTTCAAAATAAATTTTAAAACCCTTTCAGCTTTTAGTTTGAAAGGGTTTTTTTATGAATATTCTATTATTTTTCATAAGTTTATAGTCCAATTAAATTTTTACTTTCAATCAGCAATTAAAAGCACAAAACTCATGAGAAAATTATACTTATTACTTCCGTTTATATTTTTAGCGTGTAAATCAGGAACTTCAACTACAAATGATAAAGAGGCAAAATCAGATTCAAAACCAATAACAGTTAACTATGAGGTAAAAGAATCTGAAATATCAGATTTTCTAAAGTATCTTTCTTCTGATGAAATGGAAGGACGTGAAACTGGAACTAAAGGAATTGAAAAAGCGGCAGTTTTTTTGGAAGACTTTTTAAAGAAAAATAAAATCAAACCGTATTTTAAAACTTATCGTGATACTTTGACAAATTTCGAAAAGCCAGCGTTTAATATTGTTGGAGTTATTGAGGGAACAGATCCTGAACTAAAAAAAGAATTTGTTGTTTTGAGCGCGCATTACGATCATATTGGTATTGAGCAAAAAGATCAGGCTGATAAAATTAATAATGGTGCCAATGATGATGCTTCGGGTGTAACTTCTGTGGCAGCGATGGCGAAATATTTTAGTAAAACTAAAGCCAACAAGCGCAGTATATTAATTGTCTTTTTTGCTGGAGAAGAAAAAGGGTTGTTAGGTTCTAAAAGTTTAGTGGAGAAATTGAAAAAGCAAAATTTCAATCTTTACACGCAATTAAATATCGAGATGATTGGTGTTCCGATGAAAAGAGATTTTTTAGCTTACATAACTGGTTTTGATAAATCGAATATGGCGCAAAAAATAAATGAGTACACTGGAAAAAACACCATCGGATTTTTACCAAAAGAAGCAGAGTATAAGCTGTTTTATAGATCTGATAATTATTCGTTTTTTCAGGCTTTCGGAAAACCATGTCAATCTCTAAGTACTTTTGATTTTGAAAATTTTGATTATTATCATCATGTTTCAGATGAATTTAAATTAATGGATATTCCACACATCACGGCGTTCACACAAGAATTATTGCCCGCAGTAACCAAAATTGCTGTTTCGCCAACTCAAGAAATAACCATGAACAAATAAGAGGCTGTTTTACAGCATTTGATTATTTTTGCGATATGAAAAATATTATCGTTACAGGAACAAGCAGAGGAATTGGTTACGAATTAGCCTTAAAATTTGCTGAAGCTGGCCATCAGGTTTTGGCCATTTCTAGAAAAATACCACAAGCACTTATAGAACATCAAAACGTAACTTGTCTGTCTGTTGATTTGGCAGATGAAAATGCTTTGGGACAGGTTGAAAATTTTCTTTCTTCGACATGGAAAAAAGTAGATGCAGTAGTTCATAATGCGGGTGCTTTGCTTTTAAAACCTTTTGAGCAAACTACACAAGCAGATTTTGAAAATATTTATAAAGTGAATGTTTTTGCTGTTGCGAATCTAACTCGTATTTGTATTCCGTATTTAGAAAAAGGAAGTCACGTAGTTACGATTAGTTCGATTGGTGGAGTTCGCGGAAGTTTGAAATTCGCAGGATTAGCCGCTTATAGTTCGAGCAAAGGCGCTGTAATTACTTTGACTGAATTATTAGCCGAAGAATATAAAGAAAAAGGAATTTCATTTAATGTTTTGGCTTTGGGTTCTGTTCAAACAGAAATGCTTAATGAAGCTTTTCCTGGATATCAAGCACCAATTTCAGCAGAGGGAATGGCAACATATATTTATGATTTTACATTAAATGGAAATAAGTATTTTAACGGAAAAGTATTGGAGGTTTCATCAACGAATCCGTAATTAATTATAAATTATCAGGCTGAGCGAAGTCGAAGTCTTTGTTCTTTTAACCAATCGAAAAACTCATAACTCAAAACTCATAACTCAAAACTCATAATTCATAATTAAATTGAGCGATACTTTAGCGAAATATATTCCAGAACATGCAGTAAAACCTGTTTTTGATTTGATAGTGGCCAATCAGGTTCATTTGAAAATTGTAAACGAACGCCAAACGCGTCACGGAGATTATAGACGCGGACCAAGTGGAAAACATGAAATTACGGTTAATGCAAGTTTGAATAAATATCGGTTTTTAATTACGCTAATTCATGAGATTGCACATTTAGTTGCTTTTGAAAAATTTGGACGAAATATAAAACCGCATGGAAATGAGTGGAAATTTACTTTTCAGCGATTGATGGTTCCGTTTATTCGGCCGGAAATATTTCCTGGACAAATATTGCCTTTGTTGGCAAGACATTTCAAAAATCCTTCAGCAAGTAGTGACACCGATACCACTTTGTCTTTGGCTTTAAAACAATATGACAAGGATAATGATAAGAACTATGTTTTTGAAATTCCGTATGGAAGTGTTTTTAGGATTAAAAACGGAAAGATTTTCAAGAAACTGGCCGTTCGTACCAAACGTTTTGAATGCATCGAAATAAGCTCAGGGAAAACATATCTTTTTAATCCGAATGCGGAAGTGGAACTAATCAATGTTTAGTAAAAAATTAAATGAATAATGAATAAAATAATACTAAATGACAATTTTGAGTTTAAGCAAAAAGCAATACTCTTAGTGCCAACATTTTTTTTCTTATATTTTTCATGTGTAGGTTTGCAAACACTCATTAATCACAAAATAAAAGATTTAAATGTTGCCTTTTTTATTATGTTATTTGTTTTTTCAATGATTGGAATATCCTTATTGGTTTTGACATTTTCTAAAGTTGGGTTTAAAGTTCAAGATAATGAACTTTATAGGATATTGTCTTTTTTAGATTTCAATTTCTATTCAAAAAAGATAAATGCAAAAGGGAATAAAATATTCTCTATTTTATATAAAAAAGCATTTCAGCGAAATGAGTACTTAAGCGCTGGAGGTGCAGATGTGAGCTATAATTTTGCTGTTCAAGATTTTGTTTTTTTAAACGAAAATCATTTAGAAAAGGAATCAATAGTTAAGTTGAATTCACAGAAACACTCAGAGGAGCTAAAATTATTTTTAGAGGAATCTGGTAAATTAAAGTTTGAAATTTATTCACCTAACTTTAAATAAAAAGAAATCCCAAATTTCAAAGTTTACAATAACTGGAATTTGGGATTTTTTTATTTAAATTTTGAAAGCTTTTAGCCTTTCAAATAGGCTTCTCTTACTTTTTTGAAAAGGTTTGAAGAATAAACAAACTTTACAATGTCTTTGTTGTCAGTTCTAAAGATTTCCTCTTTAGTTCCTTGCCAAGCTTTAAGACCTTTCTTTAAGAAAACAATATTCTCACCAATCTCCATTACAGAGTTCATATCGTGAGTATTAATTACGGTTGTAATGTTGTATTCTTTTGTGATTTCCTGAATTAAGTTGTCAATCAAAGTCGAAGTATTTGGATCTAGACCAGAGTTAGGTTCGTCACAAAACAAATATTTCGGATTGTTTACAATAGCACGTGCAATAGCCACACGTTTTTGCATACCTCCAGAAATCTCAGAAGGTAATTTTTTGTGAGCGTCAACAAGATTTACTCTTTCTAAAACAAAGTCAACTCTTTCTTTAATTTGTGCTTTGCTATTATTGGTGAACATTTTTAGCGGGAAAGCTACATTTTCTTCAACAGTCATCGAGTCAAATAAAGCACTTCCTTGAAATACCATTCCGATTTCGGTTCTCAAGTCACGTTTTTCGTCTTTGTCCAAATCAGAATAAACTCTTCCGTCAAATTCAATTGTTCCTGAATCTGGCGTATGAATTCCTAATAATGTTTTTAATAAAACTGTTTTTCCAGATCCACTTTGTCCAATAATCAAGTTGGTTTTTCCTGTTTCAAATATTGTTGAAACGCCTTTTAAAACTTTGCTATCGCCAAATGATTTTTCTATATTTTTTACTTCTATCATTATCCTAATAATAATTGAGTTAATATATAATTAAAAAGAATGATACAAACAGAAGTCCATACGAATGATGTTGTACTTGCCTTACCAACTTCTAATGCACCACCTTTCATATAATATCCGTGAAAAGATGGAATTGTTGCCAATAACATGGCAAAGATTAAAGTTTTAATAAAGGCATAAGTAATATGGAACGGTATGAAATCTTTTTGAGCTCCCATTATAAAATCGGCACCAGTTGAAAATCCTCCATAAGCACAAGCCATCCATCCACCAAAAATTCCTAAAAACATACTAATCCCGATTACGAAAGGGTACATTAGTAAAGCGATTATTTTTGGAAAAACAAGATAGTTTACAGAGTTAACTCCCATAACCTCTAAAGCATCAATTTGTTCTGTAACGCGCATTGTTCCAATACTTGAAGTAATATATGATCCCATTTTTCCGGCCATAATTACCGAAATAAAAGTAGGGGCAAACTCCAAGATTACAGATTGGCGTGTAGCAAAACCTATTAAATATTTTGGGATTAAAGGGTTAGTTAAGTTTAACGCTGTTTGAATGGCAACAACTCCTCCGATGAAAAAAGAGATAAAGCAAACAATTCCAAGTGAATCAATAATAAGATCATCGATTTCTTTTAGAATTAGGTTTTTCATAACAGGCCATTTAGTCTGTTTATTGAAAATTTCCTTCAGCATTAAAAAATATTTCCCGATTTGGGATAAATAACGGATTAGCATCATAATTTTTAAATATTGGCTAAATTAAGGATTAGTTTACAGTTTACCGTTTCGGCTTGGCAGTTTTTTAATTTTTTTAAGATTAAAAAAGCTTTTGTTTCATTTTCTGGAAACGATAATTTCTAATAAATTTAGCTTGTTCTGGTGTTACTAATAAAGGAGTTTTGGCTTTTTTCGCTTTCCAAAAACCTCTAATGTAATCTAGAAATAGAAAAGGTTTTTTCTTCATCATTGCCAATTTTGCAGAAGCAATTGCAGTGATCCAAAAACCATATCCTAAAGTATAAAAAGCTTCGCCTTGTTTATAACGAGCAGTTTTGTTATAATTTGCACCAGTTGGTTTTAAGTGTTTTACATGTAAAGATTCGTCTGTAACAATTTTCCAATCGTAATACTTGCAAAGCAATTCGTCCACAGTGTCCCAACCCATTGCAGGACGTAAACCTCCAATCTGCTGAAAAGTTGCTGCGCGGTATGCTTTTAAAGCACCGCGAATATGGTCTTTATCGGTAAGGTTTTCCAAAATCCATTCGCCATTTTTATCTATGTAGCAGAATCCGCCAGCCATTCCAACCCTTGGATCTGATTTGAAATGTTTGATAATGGTTTCAAAATAATTTGGAGGAAAAATTAAATCGCCGTCAATTTTTACAATAATGTCGTAATCAGAATCTAAAGTTTCAAAACCTTTTTGAAAAGCTTGAATCACTTTACTCCCCGGCATATGAATTGCATCTGAAGTTTTATTTACAACAGAGATGTACGGATTCTCTTTTGCAAAACCCAATACAACTTCTTCTGTTTTATCAGTCGAATTGTCATTTACAACCACAACTTTTGAAGGCAAAACAGTTTGTGAAACCAATGATTGTAAAGTAAGACCAATAAGATCTTGTTCGTTGTGTGCGGGAATGACGATGTAATATTTCATATAAAAATTTTAGATTTTAAATTTTAGATTTTAGATTGGTTTTTCCGCTTTTTAAAATCATAAATCAAAAATCTTAGATCTTAACTTTTTCAGCTACAACAATATAATATCTTGGAGTGAAGTATCTTAATAAAGGTCTTAAACCAAACTTTTTTACTGGATGTGTAAATTGTAATCGGTCGGTTATTTTCCAGCCTGTTTTTTCTAAAAGCCAATCTAATTGCCAATCTTCAAATTCATGGTAATGTCTGTCCCACATATCTGTCTTAGAACGATATGCTGGCGAAAACCATAAGCGTAACGGAATTGAAATTAGTAATTTATCACATTTTACATTTTGCAAAATGGTATATGGATTTAGTAAATGTTCGAAAATCTCAAATGCAGTAAAAACAGTATATTCTTCTGTTTGTAGCGCCGTATGATTGTTGTCTAAATCTTCGCCTTTTGTATTTTTTACAGTGTATCCATTTTCTTCCATTATTTTAGAGAACGGATTTGGAACTCCAAAATCAAAAATAGTTTCTGATGTGCTAACGTGCTTTTGTAAAAACTCTAAGGTAAGTTTGAATCTTTTATTCGGAAACGTTTTTTCGTACATAGTTATTGCGAACGAACAATCTCTCGTTCTTGATTTTAATTAGGTCGCAAATATACTAAAAAAGTCCGCACCTTATAGTGCGGACTTTTTTAGTTTTCAGTCTCAATCAGAGTTTTCAGTCTATGAAACTGAAAAAAGCGACTAGTATCGGTAAACAAAAGCATTAATGTTCATTCCTGCTCCAACCGAAGCAAAAATAAGAACGTCGCCTTTGTTGATTTCGTGATTTTCTATTTTTCCTTGTAAAATCAAATCGTATAAAGTAGGAACAGTAGCAACACTACTGTTTCCTAAATCATGAATACTCATTGGCATAATATCTTTTGGAGGCGTTTTATCGTAAAGTTTGTAGAAACGTTCGATAATTGCTTCGTCCATTTTTTCGTTTGCTTGATGAATCAGGATTTTTTTGACTTCGTCAATTGAAATACCGCTTTTATCTAAGCAACTTTTCATGGCGCACGGAACATTGCTTAAAGCAAATTCGTAGATTTTACGTCCGTACATTTTGATGTATTTGATGTCTGGATCTAAATCTGGATTATAAGATTTTCCGAAGTAAAGGTAATTGGCTTCATCATTGGCGAAAGTGGCGCTCTCATAAGATAGTAATCCAGTTTCATCTGTTGATGCTTCTAAAATTGAAACTCCAGCTCCGTCAGAGTAAATCATAGAGTCACGATCATGATCATCAACAACTCTAGATAGAGTCTCGGCTCCAATTACCATAACCCTTTTTGCCATTCCAGATTTGATAAAAGCGTTCGCTTGCAATACGCCTTCAATCCATCCAGGACACCCAAAAAGAATATCGTAAGCCACACATTTAGGATTTTTGATTCCTAATTTGTTTTTCACTCGAGTTGCTAAACTTGGCAAAACATCTGTTTGATGCGTTCCTGTTTTTACATCACCAAAATTATGGGCGAAAATAATATAGTCTAGAGTTTCGGCATCTATTCCTGCATTTGCAATTGCTTTTTGTGCAGCAAAAAAAGCTAAATCAGAAGCATTATATTGAGGTTCGGCATAACGACGGTTTTGGATTCCAGTGATGCCTTTAAATTTTTTAATTACAACTTCATTCGGATAACCAAAAGGAGTTCCATCCTCATTTAAAAAAACATGTTTATCAAAATCTGTGTTTTTTACTTCTAGATTAGGAATATAGCTCCCAATACCAATAATTTTTATTTTCATTTTTTCCCTTAATTATCCGATAAATTTATTGCTAATGTATAAATAATATTATGATAACTATCATAAAAAATAGTATGCATGCATATAATTATGAAAAAACGATTTTTAGGTTGATATATTGTTTTTTTTCTAATGATTTTTTAATATTTCCTAGATTTCAAACGATTGAAATAGTTTTTAGGACTGATTTTTTTTTCGGTGTAATGTTTATTTTATTGAAATAATTTCACAAAAGATTAGCAGAAAGTTATGTTTCTTTAAATCAGATTTCTTCTTTAGTCTTTTGTTTGAAGAAAGTTTAAAGTTTCAGGTTTAAAGTAGCAATCATAAACTGAAACTTAAAATCCAAAACAAAAAATAAACCCGACAGGTTTTTGAAATCTGTCGGGTTTGGATATTTATAAAAGCTAATTCTTAGCTTTCCATGTAAGCTTCAATAGGAGCACAGCTACAAACTAAATTTCTATCGCCATAAGCATCATCAACACGACGAACAGATGGCCAGAATTTATTATCTGCAATGTAATCTAATGGGTAAGCTGCTGTTTCTCTTGAATAAGGGAAATCCCAAGCGTCAGAAGTTAACATTGCTAATGTATGAGGTGCATTTTTCAATACATTGTTTTTATCATCAGCAGTTGCAGCTTCGATTTCTTTTCTGATTGAAATAAGTGCATCACAGAAACGATCTAACTCGGCTAAATCTTCAGATTCTGTTGGTTCGATCATTAAAGTTCCAGCCACTGGGAAAGAAACCGTTGGAGCGTGGAAACCGTAATCCATTAAACGTTTTGCGATATCACCAACTTCGATTCCGTTTTCTTTAAATGCACGGCAATCTAAAATCATTTCGTGAGCCGCTCTTCCGCATTCTCCAGTATAAAGAATTGGGTAGTGACCTTCGAAACGAGATTTCATATAGTTCGCATTCAAGATTGCGTGCTCTGTAGCACTTTTTAATCCTTCAGCACCCATCATTGTAATGTAACCGTAAGAAATTAAACATACTAAAGCAGATCCGTAAGGAGCAGATGAAATTGCGGTAATTGCTTGTTCGCCACCTACTTTTAAGATTGGGTTTGTTGGCAAGAACGGAACTAATTTTTCGTTCACACAAATTGGTCCAACTCCAGGTCCACCACCACCGTGAGGAATAGCGAATGTTTTGTGTAAGTTTAAGTGACAAACGTCAGCGCCAATTGTAGCAGGATTTGTTAATCCAACTTGCGCGTTCATGTTTGCACCATCCATATATACTAAACCACCATTATCGTGGATTAATTTTGTAATTTCAATAATTGAAGATTCGAAAACTCCGTGAGTAGAAGGATACGTTACCATTAAACAAGATAAATCATCTTTGTGTTCAATCGCTTTTTCTCTTAAATCTTCTACGTCAATATTTCCTTCTGGAGTCGTTTTAGTAACAATGATTTTCATTCCCGCCATCGCTGCCGAAGCAGGATTGGTTCCGTGAGCCGATGATGGAATTAAACATACATTACGGTGACCTTCGTTTCTTGACATGTGGTAAGCACGAATCGCCATTAAACCTGCATATTCTCCTTGAGCTCCTGAGTTTGGCTGTAATGTTGTTCCAGCAAAACCAGTAATTACATTTAATTGCTGTTCTAATTTTTTAAGCATTGTAATGTAACCTTCAGCTTGCTCAACTGGTGCAAACGGGTGAATGCTGTTCCAGTTTGGCATTGAAAGAGGCAACATTTCTGAAGCTGCATTTAATTTCATTGTACAAGAACCTAATGAAATCATAGAATGATTTAACGATAAATCTTTACGCTCTAATTTTTTGATGTAACGCATCAATTGGCTTTCTGAATGATGATTGTTGAAAACATCATGAGTTAAGAAAGATGAAGTTCTTTCTAATGAAGCTGGTAATTGACTAGCTTCAGTTAATTCAGAAACCGTAACAGTTTCTTTTCCTAAAGCTTCAGCAAAAATCGCAATGATTTGGTTGATGTCGGCAATAGAAGTCGTTTCGTTTAATGAAATCGAAACTGAGTTAGCATCAGGATAGAAGAAGTTTACTTCGTTTTTCTCAGCAATAGCTTTTACTTTTTGAGCATCTGCTTTTACCAAAATAGTATCAAAATAAGCTGAGTTAATTTGAGAAACTCCAATTTTATTTAAGGCTTCAGCAGTAGTAACCGCCGATGCATGAACTTTATTTGCAATGTATTTTAAACCTTCTGGTCCGTGGTAAACCGCGTACATTCCAGCCATAACTGCCAATAAAACCTGAGCAGTACAAATATTTGAAGTCGCTTTTTCACGTTTGATGTGCTGCTCGCGAGTTCCTAAAGCCATACGTAAAGCGCGGTTTCCATTTGTATCAACAGAAACTCCAATAATACGACCCGGCATAGAGCGTTTGTATTCGTCTTTAGTTGCAAAGTAAGCTGCGTGAGGACCACCGTAACCCATTGGTACACCAAAACGTTGAGTAGTTCCAACCACAACTGCTGCACCCATTTCTCCCGGAGAAGTTAAAGCGGCTAATGATAAAATATCAGCAGCAAAGGCAACTTTAATTTCGTTTTCTTTTGCTTTAGCAACAAAAGCACTGTAATCGTTTACTTGCCCATATTTTCCTGGATATTGTAAAATTGCTCCAAAAAACTCATTTGAAAAATCAAATGTTTCGTGGTTTCCAACAACTAATTCAATTCCAATTGGAGTCGAACGTGTTTGAAGTACAGATAAAGTCTGAGGTAAAATTTCTTCAGAAACGAAGAATTTATGAGTATTGTTTTTCTTTTGATCTCTTGTACGAACATCAAATAATAAAGCCATAGCTTCTGCAGCTGCAGTACCTTCATCTAATAAAGATGCATTGGCAATTTCCATTCCAGTTAATTCAATAACTGTAGTTTGAAAATTTAAAATAGCTTCCAAACGACCTTGAGCAATTTCTGCTTGGTAAGGTGTGTAAGCTGTATACCATCCTGGGTTTTCAAAGATGTTTCTTTGAATTGGAGCAGGAACAATAGTTGGGTGATAACCCAATCCAATATAAGATTTGAATACTTTGTTTTTTCTTCCTAATTCTTGAATGTGATTTGCAAATTCGTACTCGGTCATCGCAGGATCTAAATTCAAAGGTGCTTTTAAACGAATGTCATCTGGAAGGGTTTCATAAACAAGTCGCTCGATTGAGTCAACTCCAATAGTTTTCAGCATATGCTGAAGATCAGTTTCTCTTGGACCAATGTGTCTTAAAGCAAAAGCATCTGTTTTCATGTAGCTATCTAAGTTTTTTTAATTAATGTGCTCGTACACCATTTTATGGTACGAATCACATTTAAAAGTAAATGTGTTGTTTTTTTGTGGCGCAAAATTAAGTATTATTACTAATTTAATAGGTATTTTTAACTTCATTTTTTATCAAATTTATAATCAAAGACTTGGTTTGTTAATAAAATATTAGATTTGGGGTATGATAGTATCAAAACGCATCTTAGATTTTTATCTAAATAGCAGTATTCATGTGGCTTTATCTTGTTACGCCCTTGTGCGAATTACGTTTCATGTATTTCATATTCAATATGATGAGCCGATGGCACTTTTTGTTTTTTTTGGCACAATTGTAGGATATAATTTCGTAAAATATGATGCGCTGGTTCGCGTAAAGAAAAATCAAATAGGAACGCAGCTAAAAATTATAGCCGTTTTGAGTTTTATTTCGCTGATTTTGGTTGGATATTATTTTTTTCATTTAAAGCGAATTACACAAATTGTTTCTGTTGGAATTTTTGCCATAACTGCACTTTATACATTACCGTTTTTTCCAAATAGAAAAAATGCCCGAAACTGGGCGGGCGTAAAAATTTACATTGTAGCGCTTTGTTGGGTTGGTGCAACTTTGGTTTTGCCTCTCATAAATGCCGAAATTTCGTTTACAACAGATTTCTTTATCAAATGTATTCAGCGATTTATATTGGTTTTTGTGTTGATTTTGGTTTTTGAGATTCTGGATCTAGCAAACGATGATCCGCACCTACAAACCGTTCCGCAGACAATTGGCGTTAAGAAAACCAAACTTTTAGGATTTCTATTATTGATTCCGTTTTGGTTTTTAGAAGTATTTATTTCAACATTCAATTATCACGATGCGATTATAAATCTTATCATGGTTATTATGCTGATGTTGTTTATTGCATTTGCCAATCCAAATCGCTCTAAATATTACACTTCCTTTTGGGTAGAAAGTGTACCGATTTTTTGGTGGCTGATGATTCTTTTTCTATAAAAATATTTAGGGCGTGCCCCCGATAATACAAGCGGGCATAATTACTTTGCGATTATTCGCCCGCCTGCATTATCGGGGTCGGGCTATCCGCGCTACTTCGGTAGCCAGCTACTATCCCTCACGCAAAACGTAAAACGAGAAGATGCGTTTTCAAAATTTAGCACTTTCATTAATAGATAAATATTGCCAATGATTTCAGTCCTTAGAACAGGTTCCTCATACAACGTTTCCCGCGGTTGAAACCGCGGGCTATGTTTAAAATCTGCTAAATCTGCGAGATAAAATTATTTGGTTTTCTGCTCCGCCAAAGCTTTATTTAAATCAGCTTTCGCTTCATTTAGTTTTTTCCTTTTTTTGTCGATTTTTTCTTTGCTTTCATTGTCTTTAATCGCTTCATTCAAATCAGCAGTTCTTTCGTTTACTTCTTGCTGTTTTTCTTTTACTTTTTTGTCAAGATCTTTGTTTACTGTTTTAGTAGTGCAGTTTTTCTTGGTTTGCGAAATAGCCTCTTCAATACCTTTTATCTGATTTTGATTTCCAGCTTTTTTCGCGGCAGTTAGTTTTGTGTTTAATTCACATAATTTTCTTTCGCATCCTTTTAAAGTGGTGCAATTACTTTGAGAAAATCCAACAAAAGAAATGGTAAAAAGAAGTATAGTTAATATCGTTTTCAATTTCATAAGTATATTTTTTGATTTGTAATTAATTCGTTTTAAGAATAATACTTATAAAGTTAAGCAATTTATATTAAAAGAGTTTTTCTGAAATGGCTCTGAGGTTTATTGTTGTCAATAATTTAAGTTTACTTTTTCCACAATCTTGTCATTTCGACGAAGGAG
>NZ_DHEI01000097.1:0-256 GCF_002399805.1 Flavobacterium sp. UBA4854 | reverse complement strand
TTCGTCGAAATGACAAAACTGTATGAATTTGTGTTCTAAATTAAATCTCGAAAAGCCTCGTCAATATCACCAAACTTAAACTGAAACCCATTTTCTAAAAGTCTTTTTGGAACCACATTTCGACTTTTTAAAACCAATTCCGTTTCTGTTCGAATAATAAAAGATCCAATTTCAAGAAAGAATTTGCTTAACGGAATTCCAAAAGGAAAACCAACAGCTTTTCGAAGTTTTTCCATAAAATCAACATTTCGAATTG
>NZ_DHEI01000087.1:67081-84186 GCF_002399805.1 Flavobacterium sp. UBA4854 | reverse complement strand
CTGTAATAAATCGTTTCACTGTAACCGATTTCCCAATTTATGTAACCTCTTCAGCAACAGAAAAATTTTATGATTTGATATTTGAAAGCGGAGGAAAATTTCATCTTCTAAAAATGAAAGGTGGAAAATATCCTTCCAATCCATCTGTTCAAGAAGTTATAAAAAGTAATGTTCCAAAAGAGAGTACAAAGGTTTTAGATATTCAAGGAAAGAAATTGGAGAAGTATTCGTTTTAAAAATAAAAAACCCGACAGATTTAAAAACCTGTCGGGTTTGAATATTAGTAAGCTTTGTAATTCCTAAAAATCAAATTCTCCAATTAGAATTTTACTATCGCTTTCACGTTTGTTTTCTTTTTGGCTTTGGAAAACAGCAATTTTTCGTTCCTGTCTGCCATCAGAATAGTAAAGGTAAACTTCTGCCATCACGGTTGTTGGTCCAGAAAGAATATTCTGTCTCTCACCGAAGAAATTCGTTTTAATTTTATATTTCCCTTTAATCGCTTTTTTAAGTAAAAATTGTTCAGGACCAAAACCTTGAGTAAAATCGTTACTTAATCTTCCTCCAATTTCTGTAGCTCTATGCGAGTACGAACAATCTTCTCCTCTTGGATCTGTAACCCAAAGATCGATATCTGTATTGTCTTTATTCCAGTTAATAACAATACGAATGTCTACTGGAAGATTTGCTTTTAAACGATCATCAACTTTGCTTGCATCAACATTTTTGTTTTGGCTTAAAATGTTATTGATTTCCATAATCAAAATCTCTTCAATACCATTATCTCTAATAGAAATCTCATCGGTATATTCCTGATAAAGCATGCCTTTATAGATATTAAGAGCTTCTTGAGGTTTTTTATTGTCTACCAAAGCTAATGCATAATCTCTATGACTTTGAGGATCAAATGGTCTCCATTCTAGAATCTTTTGAGTAATCCACAATTCTTTTTCATAATTGCCTCTTTGTTTCAATAGATAAGATATTGTCTTATATAACTCTTCGTTTTCCAAATCAAGTTCTGCTAATGTACTTAAAACCTTTAGAGAAAGTGCTTTGTCGCCTTTTTTGAATAGGAGTTTAGAAACATCAAAATAATAGGTTACCTGTTTCTCATATTTCGGACGATTTTCAAGATATTTCTGGTAAATCAATTCAGGCGATTGTAAAGACTGAAAATCTTTCATATACTCTTGAGTGCTTTCTACATCTACCAAAGTTATTTTACCTGTAGAAGTTTTTTTATCGCCTGCTCTACTTTCTGCAGAATATACAGCATTATCGCTAACAACACTTTCTTCAGCCGACGACAATTTTTGTGACTGCTTAGAAATTGTAGGATATTGTTTTTTTTCTGTAGGCTTAAATTCACTGTTCCACCAAGTGGTCAGTTCGCGTGTTTTATCAAAAGCTTTAGATAGAAGATTTCTTCTTTTCTCTAAAATTTGTTTTTTGTTTTGAGAAACGATTCTGTTGTATTCTGATATTAATTCCTCTGGAGGAGTAATGCCAAAACGCACATAATCATTAACATCATCCAATACGATAAGACTGGTGTTCTTACTTACTACACCAAACTGTTCGCTCAGATTTCTAATTTCATCACTGTTTTGTGTTGAGTTAAGTTCAAGATCATTAATTTTTCTTTGCGCCCAAAATTGTGCAAGAGGCCAATTGTCTACTTGTACAGCGTTAGTAAAATCTACAGGCACTTCAAATTTCTTGTCTCCGACTGAAAAAACAGCAGTAAGTTTACTCAAGTTTGAAGATGAAATTCCGAATATGTTCACTGGTTCATTTACGGCAGTTCCAACATTTGGAAACAATTCCTGAAGCGTATTTGTTTCTTTAAAGCCTAAAAATACAATAGGGAGCCTTTTATACGTTTTTAGAGCAGATTGCGTATCTAATTCGTTAAGATTGATAAAATTTCCGCCAGATTGTGATGCTAAAAGTTTCAGCAAATTAAAATCAGAAGTTGGTGTGCTTGTTATAGTGTTAACCGGTTTTTTGAATTTTAAAGTTAAATCTCCAAAATTTGAAATTCCGTCAGAAAATAAAAGATATTCATCTATTGATGAAATCTCTTTTAAAGCACCAAAATCAGTTCCGCCATCGTATTTCAGATTAAGAATTCTGTCTTTTAAGGCATTCCAGTTTCCTCCAGAAACCGTAAATTCTTCTGTTTTTTCTAGGGTATTATTTAGAAGAACAAAAGAGACTACAACATTCTTGTTATCTGAAAAATACGCATTAAGAAAGTCAAGTTCTTTTTGACGATCTCTCTTTGATCCGCTGAATGAATTATCCCAAATAATGGCAATTTTTTGAGATTTTGCTTTTTCTTTTACAGGGAAATTCATTGAAACGCTTGCTGCAAAATAAGATTTATCGTCAGAAGCTTTTTGAAGCATTACATTAGACGATTCATTTACTTTTGGAATAGCTATTTTAAGACTCTCATTTGGAGTGAAATTCGTTTTACTAATTTCAGCAATCCATTGATTTCCTTTCTTCTGAAAAGTAAAACTTCCATCTGGATTTTCTGTAATTTTAGGAGTTGTCAGACTTTCGTTGACCAATACTTTTAGATTAAATTTCGGAATGCTAACTGCATTTGCAAAACTTAAAAAATATTCATAATCGGTCGCAGAATTTTTTAATTCCTGATTGTAAGTAATCTTAATCATTCTGCTGCCTCTCGCAGTAATAGGATAAATTCTGGTTCTGAAATTGTTTCCAGCTACTTTTTCAATAATACCTGGATCTATATTTCTTTTTTCTATACTTTCAAAAACTTCTTTAGCTCGTTCTTTCGGAACAGGAACTGCATCTCTTAAGCTTCCGTTAATATCCAAAGCATAACCGCTTACGCTAACTCCTTCTGGCAATGGAAGTGTAAAATTCCCTTCTAAAATTCTGTCTCCAGGATTGTAAAATGTATAAGTTGCGGTAGTTGAAGCAAGATTCCCTAAAATTTTGGTTTCAATTTTCACCTCCTGTAAGATGACCGAATTTTTTTTCTGATTTTCGACATCCAGAGTTGGAATCTGTGAAAAAGCAACACCACAGAATAGTAGTGCGCAAATACTAAAAAATTTATTCATAATTAATTAAGTGCGATTTTTTATTCGATTTGAAATATCAAAATTCGATTAGTTTTAAAGTCTTTTTTCTGATTTTTTCAAATTAGAGCGATTGGATATGTTTGGCTACAATTCCAAAATTTATACCTTGAACCTGATCTACTCCACTGAAATTAACCGCAATCAGTTGGCCACATTCATTAAAAACTGGTGCGCCGCTCGCGCCATGTGTAGAAGTTATACTGTATTGAATTTTATTACCATCAGATTCTTTACTAATTTGACCATTGTAAAGCTGTACTTTTATGCCAGAGTTTGTTTGTGCCAAATCCATTCCCATCGGATAACCTACCATTATTGCTTTTTGGCCAGGAGCTAAAGAAGCATCATTATCAATAATATTATCAAGACTAATGATGTTGGTAACAGTTTGTGGAGTTTTATGAGTAACTAACTGTAAAAGACCTAAATCTACATTAGTGTCATCTGAAACTTTTTTAACCTCACAACTATTCCATTCACTATCAGAATTATGAAGAGCTACTTCAATGTCTAAAGTTTTTACATATACTTCAATGTTTTCTATGGGAACATATTCTTTTACCGGAATAGATGCTGCAATATCAGTAGATACTTGCACTGTATCTGTTTCTGTTTCATTAGAACTAACAAATTCTTCACCTGCTGACTCAGTAGTTTCTTCGCCTGATTCTTCATATTCTCCGTCTCCTTCACCTTCATCATACGACACCGAAGCATGTGACCAGTTGTTGTTAATAAAACTTTCATAGTCATTTTCAGAAACATCGGCAGTAAGAATAGAAGCAACCTTCATTCGTAGATTTCGTATAGTAGTATTTACTTTAGCGCTTTCTTCATCTGATGAATCCCATGGTTGTAAAACATGTCTATTGGTAATCATGTCACCTTCTGTATCAACAAAAAAGCCAGTTCCGTAAATTGTTTCTTCCTTAGCATCCTCAACATTAAGCTGAATTTCTTTTCCGTTAATTTTAGCAAAATAGCCATATCTATGCTTTATAAGCACAACTGCGTCTTTGTAAGCATCATAGATTTTGGTATCTGTGCCTAAACAAATAGCTTCTTTTTTAGGCGTAAAATATTTAAAACCTAAAAAGCCTGCAGCAGAGAGAACGATAATAGCAATGAGAATAAATTTGAAACGATTTCTTTTTTTCTTGACTGTTGTTTCCAAGTCTTCGTTTGGGGCGATCTTTCTAATTTTCATTTAAAGTATTGGTTGAAAAATGTTAATTGAATGGGTTTGGGTTCAAAAAAAAATAGACTTTATATAAAGTCTATTTTTTTTCAAATGTAGTAATTTGTTTGCTAAAAAAAAGCAAAAACAAAATCAATTGTATGTTCTTTATTAATGGAATTTTGTCTTGTTTTTGAATGTTGTAACAAGGCTTGTGAAAGTATTTTCTTGTAAAACAATTCGAGAAAAGTAAAGTGTTGTTTTCCAGTTTTTTAAAAAATGAGTTTTTGATTTTTGTTTTAAATGGTGATGGGAAGAAGTGTTTGTTGCATAAATTAAGAAAGCCATTCTAGGTCTTGTCTGTCTAAATCTTCTTGAGAAATGACTCTGCCATATTTTATATCTTTTTCGCTTTTTTTGATGATTTCTATTTCGTCTTCATCAAATTGATAAATTTCTTGATCATTCATGGTTAAGTTGTTTTTTGTTTAGACAATTTAAATAAAAAAGCCCTACAGATTTAAACCTGCAGGGCTGTATTTATAATAAAATAAGACAAAATTTTATCCCACCAATTCCACAAATTTAAACTCGCCGTCAACGACAACTTTAGTCAAACCGTGTTTAGATAAGTTTTTCATAGAAGCATCCCATTTTTTACCGCTTAAGTTAGCTGTAATTTTTAGCTGCGTCAAATCCATTCTATTTTCATTTTTTGTAAGCAAGTCAATAATGAATTTTTCTTCATCAGAAAGTTCAATCTGAGCTTGTTTTTTCTCAGGACGCATTTGAGGAAACAATAAAACTTCTTGAATCGAAGCATTGTTTGTCAAATACATAATCAAACGATCCATTCCAATTCCCATTCCAGAAGTAGGAGGCATACCGTACTCAAGAGCTCTTAAGAAATCTTCGTCGATAATTCCGTTTGCTTCATCATCACCTTTTGCTGCCAAACGCATTTGATCTTCAAAACGTTCTCTTTGGTCAATTGGGTCATTTAATTCAGAATATGCATTTGCAATTTCTTTACCGCAAACCATTAATTCAAAACGCTCAGTCAAATCTGGATTATCGCGGTGCTCTTTACAAAGCGGAGACATTTCTTTAGGATAATCTGTAATGAAAGTTGGCTGAATATAATTTCCTTCACATTTAGCTCCAAAAATTTCATCAATCAATTTTCCTTTACCCATTGTTTCGTCAACCTCGATTCCCATTCCGCGAGCAGCTTCAAACAATTCTTGTTCTGTTTTTCCAGAAATATCAAAACCAGTAAAATGTTTGATAGAATCTGTCATTGTAACACGTGCATAAGGCGCTTTAAAGTTAATTTTGTGCTCGCCAAAAGTAATTTCGCTAGTTCCGTTAACTGCAATTGCACAATGCTCCAATAAGCCTTCCGCAAATTCCATCATCCAGTTGTAGTCTTTGTAGGCTACATATATTTCCATTGCCGTAAACTCAGGATTATGCGTTCTGTCCATACCTTCGTTACGGAAGTTTCTAGAAAACTCATAAACACCTTCAAATCCACCAACAATTAATCTTTTTAAGTATAACTCATTTGCAATACGCATATAAAGCGGAATATCAAGCGAGTTGTGGTGCGTAATAAATGGTCTTGCCGAAGCACCACCAGGAATTGATTGTAAAACCGGAGTATCAACCTCTAAATATCCTGCGTCGTTAAAATAACCACGCATCGCACTGAACAATTTAGTACGTTTGATGAAAGTTTCTTTAACTTGTGGGTTTACTGTTAAATCTACATAACGCATTCTGTAACGTAACTCAGCATCATTAAATGCGTCGTGAACATTTCCTTCTTCGTCAACTTTTGGTAACGGTAACGGACGTAAAGTTTTGCTTAAGAAAGTAAAACCAGTCACGCGAATACATTTTGCACCAACTTGAGTTGTAAACAATTCACCTTCAATACCAATAAAATCACCTAGATCGGTTAATTTTTTAAACACTTGGTTGTATAGCGTTTTATCGTCACCTTCACACAAAACATCGCGATTTACGTACAATTGAATACGTCCTTCGCTATCTTGTAACTCAGCAAAACAAGCTTTACCTTGATCACGAACACTCATCAAACGACCCGCAACGATAACCTTCTTACCCTCTTCAAACGTTTCCTTTATCTGCTTAGATGTATGATTTACAGGAAAAAGATTAGCTGGATAAGGATTGATTCCTAAGTTGCGTAAGTTCTGAAGTTTTTCTCTTCTAATGATTTCTTGTTCTGATAATGCCATTTTGTGCTATTTTTTTAAGTGTGCAAAGATAAAATTTTTGTTTCAAGTTTCAACTCAAAGTGTTAAGGTTTTTTGCAGCAGAAATTTTCGTCTTTTCATGAACGTTTTGTCCCGCTATACGCTTGTATCTTTTCCTTGCTAAAGAAGCAAGAAAAAGGATACCGCTTCTATCGGGGCTAGATTAGAAATTTTCGTTTTCAAAAGAGTTTTTAGTTGGAATGCAATGACTGAAAAAACTTACTATATTAGCTTTTTGTAACTTTAGAATTTTAACAAAAAATGAAATATTTATCCGTTTTTTTACTGTTGTTTTCTTTTATAAGCTGTCAAATTACAGAAACACTTACCATAAATTCAGACAGAAGCGGAAGTATCGAAGTATACAGTCTTCGAGATGAGAATAGTTTCGCCCAGTTAGGAAGACAAGATTTTGGAGATGAAAAATTTATAGATACAACTTTTACTTTTCGAGATTACATCGTCAAGTACCAAGATACTTTTGTGAAATTTAATAAAGCCGACCAAGCTTTATTTACAGAGCATGCAAATGTAAAAATGCAGATCAAATTGGACCCAATTCAAATGGAAAATTTCAACAAAGTAGCTTTCGATTTTAAGAACATAGAAGACATACCTAATCTTTATGAAAGCCTTGGATTGGCAAATTCTCTTAAAGAAAATTATCCCATATACAGAAAAAGCTATAAAATAAAATACACTTTTGATGGTAAAGTCTTTAAAAGAACTTTAGCCATAACCAATCCAGAAAAATTTGAAAAAGATAAAAAAGAAATGGATGAACACGAAAAAATATATTCTAAGTATAAAGTAATGCAATCCTATACGCTCAAATATTATTTTCCTCAAAAAATAAAATCGGTTTCAAATTCAAACGCAATTATTGGTTCAGACCAAAAATCTTTAAGCTTAAAATTTCAGCTTTCAGATTGTTTAAAAAATCCAGAAAGTACAAATCTAGAAGTTGTTTTAGAATAAAAAGGTTTTAGCGGGTTTTTAAATAAAGTTAGCGCCTTAAAAAAGTTCGTATCTTTGATGAAAAATTGTACATCGATGAAATTATACAAATTACTTTGTTTTTCTTTTTTAATAGCGACTTTAACTAGCTGTACTTTCACTGAAAATGTTTACATAAACGATAATGGAACCGGAAAATTCTCTGTAGACATGGACGGTTCTCCTATAATGGAAATGGCTGGTGATCAAATTGCAGGTCAAATGGGAGACAATAAAAAAGATATAGATACTACTTTTACTTTTAAAGAAGTATTTCAAGAGAAAAAAGACAGTATTGCCAAATTGTCGCCAGAAACACAAAAAGAACTTAAAAAACTGGAAAGTTATGTTGTATCGACAAAAATAAGTTCAGAGAAGAAAGAATTTCTAATGAACATGTCAACTGATTTTAAAAACGTAAACGAATTACAAGATATTTTACAGACATTGGGCACGCTGCAAAAATTAGAAGGAGGCAAAAATCCTATGGGAAGCGGTTTTGGAGATAATGGCAGTAAATTAAGTTATACTTATGACGGAAAGAAATTTACAAGAAAAGCAGTAGTCGATCAACAAAAAAAGGCAGCAAAGGCGCAAGATGCAGAAGGAGATATGTCAAAAATGATGTTTGCTTCGTCTAGCTACATTGTAAAATATCACTTTCCAAAAAAGATAAAGAAAGTCTCTAATCCAAGCGCTTTGTTTAGCGACGACAGAAAATCAATTACAATTCAATACTCTTTTACGGATTATATGGAGAATCCCGACAAACTTGACTGTGATGTTGAGTTTGAAAAATAATTAAAATGAACAAGAAAATCCAACTTCAGGATCTGGGTAAAAAAGATTATAAATCTACTTGGGAATATCAAGAAGAAATCTTTAAAGATATAGTCGATTTAAAAATCAAGAATAGAAGAGAAGAACTAGAGCTGCCAACACCAAATTATTTGCTGTTTGTAGAGCATCCGCATGTTTATACTTTAGGAAAAAGTGGCGATCTAGAGAACTTATTATTAAACGAAAAACAACTCGAAGCCAAAGGAGCGACTTTTTATAAAATCAATCGTGGCGGAGATATTACGTATCACGGACCAGGACAAATTGTAGGTTATCCGATTTTAGATTTAGAAAATTTCTTTACTGATATTCATAAATACCTTCGTTTGTTAGAAGAGTCAATCATTCTAACTTTGGCAGAATACGGTTTAGAATCGGGCAGAAGCGAAGGAGAAACTGGAGTTTGGCTTGGCGTAGGAACTCCGTTTGCACGTAAAATATGCGCAATGGGCGTTCGTGCTTCAAGATGGGTTACCATGCACGGATTTGCTTTAAATGTAAATGTCGATTTAGGATATTTTGATAATATTATTCCATGCGGTATTCGCGGAAAAGGCGTTACTTCTTTAAACGTAGAACTTGGGGTAGAAAAAGTAGATGAAGAAGAAGTAAAAGCTAAAATCATAAAACATTTCACAGAGCTCTTTGAAGCTGAATTTGTTTAAAAACATCTCTAAGAAAGTAAACCGTTTCAGATATTCATTTGAAACGGTTTTTTATTTCGTGTCAATTTTTAGAGAGAAATCGGTTTTTTTCTAAAAAAATATTGAAAAAAGAGAAAAACCATTTCGCAAAAGTTAAGATTTTGAAAGAAAGACAAATTATAGATTATTCGTCGTTCTCTAAGGTATTTATGCTAAATTTGAGTACTTACTATTAAAATTTTAATTCCTGATTGCTTATGAGAAAAATCTACTTATTCTGTTTTCTTTTTGTGCTAAATGGTCTTTTTGCCCAAAAGAAAGATAAATTATATCCAGTTACAGTTTATGAAAAAGTGTGGCAGGAAAAAAATAGCGATACTAGATTAAAGATGATAAAATCAATCTGGTTAGAAGACAGTACTTTTGAAGATCCTTCAGCTTCTATAAAAGGAACTGTTGCGTTTAATAATGTTATTAACGAATTTTATAAGAAAAACCCAGATGCAGTTTTAACTTCGGGAGCCAAAATTGTAAAGGACAATTATGTAACTTGGGAATGGAAAATTCTTGATTCTAAAAATAATCTTGTAATGGCTGGACGTGATTTTGCACGTTTAAACGGAAAAGGGCAGGTAAGTAAAATTATTAGTTTCTGGGATAAAGGAGCAACTTTGTCTGAGGCTGATATTTTAAAGAATCTAGAAGCTGATAATCTGAAAGTAGTGGCGAAATATTATGAAAGTCTTTTTAAAACAAGAGACTTTGATGCTTTGAGTGCTTTAATTGCAGACGGAGCAGTTTATAATCAAGCTACAGGATTGCCTTACGGAGGAACTTATATTGGTTTTAGCGAATGGACAAAAATGTTCACAAAATCAACAGAGTTTTTTGACTTACAGATAGAAAAAGAACCGGTTTATTTTAGTGATGCTTCTAAAAATGAAGTAATCATTTATTTTACAATAAGCTGTAAATCTAAAAAATCAGGTAAAACAATGTCAGTTCCAATTTCAGAACATTTTGATTTGAATGACGGAAAAATTACGGCTGTCAGACCTTTTTATTATGACACAAAAACATTTGCAGAATTCTTAAAAAGTAAAAAATAATAAAAAACGACCTATCCAAAATAGGTCGTTTTTTTATTAGAAGAGATCAAGTTCTAGTTGCTCTGGCAAAAGTCTAAAACTCATTCTATGGTATTTTGTGGTTCCAAATTCTTTAATGGCTTCACGATGCTCTTTGGTTGGATATCCTTTGTTTTGTTTCCAATTGTACATCGGAAATTCTTCGTGAATTTGATCCATATATTCATCGCGATATGTTTTTGCTAAAACAGATGCAGCAGCAATACTCAAGTATTTTCCATCGCCTTTGATAATACTTTGGTTCGGAATCGATTTTAAAAGTGCAATTTCGTCCTGAGAAAACTGTTTTCCAAAAGTATTTTTAAGTCCGAGTTTAGCATTTAAGGAACGATTTCCATCAACAATAATATATTCTGGAACATGCTTTAACTTTAAAATGCATTCTTGCATTCCTTTCATAGAAGCATTTAAAATATTTATTTCATCAATTTCGTCTGGAAACAAATGCGTTACGGCAAAACATAAAGCTTCTTTTTCTATAATTGGTCTTAAAAGCGCTCTTGTTTTTTCAGACAATTGCTTACTATCATTCAAGATTTTATTTTCAAAATGTTCGGGTAAAATTATAGCTGCGGCAGTAACTGGACCAGCTAGACATCCTCTGCCAGCCTCATCGGTTCCGGTTTCCAAAACAAATCCTGAGAAATTTTTTTCGAGCATTTTTTAGGTTTTAAATAACAAATTAGATGAAATTTTTGGCAAAAATATTCGTTTTCGTACTGTCAGCCAAGGCAATTGTATAAAATGAAGTGTTTTTTTATTTATTTGTTTTTATAATTTACCTTTGCTTAGCAAATTTTGTCAAAATAAATTTATACAAAGCCATCAAATGAGAATATTCATTTTTCTATATCTATTAGTTGTACCAACTTTATTGTTTTCTCAAGAAAAAAATCCTGCTTCTAAAAATAATTTAGATATGAATACGAAATATTCAAGTATTACGGATACAGTAAAAAAGAAAAAACAAAAAATAGCGAAAATAGACCAGTATAAAATTGTTACTCTAGAACACGATACAATTTATGCCGATACTTCGCTGACTCTTAAAAGCGCCTACAAACAAAATCATCTAAGAAAAGATCTTTTTGGTCTTATGGAGTTCTCTAATATTGGACAGCCTTTAAATACATTACAATATAGTTTGACAAGTTTTTCTCCGTATCCTGAAATTGGTTTTAGTGGCAAGCATTCTATTTACATGCAGGCAGATCAAATTAGATATTATTCTGTTGCAACACCTTTTACGGAGTTGTTTTTTAACACTACGATTAAAAAAGGGCAAAATGTAGATTCATTTATCACATTAAACGTTTCTAAAAATCTTAATTTTTCTATTGCTTATAAAGGATTAAGATCTGAAGGAGATTATAATAACCAATTGGTTAGTGCAGGAAATTTAAGAATTACAACCAGTTATGCTACAACAGACAAGCGTTATGCGATAAATGCACATTTTACAAATCAAGATATTTTGAATGAAGAAAATGGAGGTATAACGAGTGATTCTGATTTTGAAAGCAATAGTAATGATTATAAAAACCGACAGAGATTGCAGGTTTATTTAACCGATGCAGAATCATTTTTAAAAGGGCGAAGATTGTTTTTTGACCATGCTTTTAGAGTAAATCCAAAAGATGGGAGCAATAACCTTTATATAACGCATCAATTTAATTATGAATATAAGGATTACGAATATAAGCAACCGACGGTAATTTCGACTATAACTGCTAATGACGGAACAACTAGCCGCATACAACGATTTGGAGATTCCTATTCGTCAGGCAATATTAACGATCAGACCAAATATGAGAGACTTTATAATAAAGTAGGTGCAGCTTATGAGAATTCGCTGTTAGGTAAATTTATATTTTTTATAGACGATTACAGATCTAATTACAAATACAACCGAGTTATTATTGGTTCTGATGGAAATGCGATTCCAGATAATTTGTTTTTGCAGTTTAATAATTTCGGTGCTCAGTACGAATATCAGAAAAACAAATGGAACGGTAGATTTTTGTATTCTAGATCAATTACCAACCAATCGCTTTCAGATTTAGATGCAAAGTTGCGATATAATATGAACGAAAAAATCAAGTTTGATTTTAGATATCGCAATATCAATAAACTGCCTAATAATAATTATAATTTGTATCAAAGTAGTTGGATTTCATACAATTGGTCAAATAATTTTAAAAACGAAAAAATCAATTCGTTAAGTGCAGAAATTACAACTCCTTGGTTGACAGGACAAGTTCAGTATACGGTATTAAAAGATCATTTGTATTTTACAGATATGGCTACAGATGCGGAGCAAGCAGCTCAAGAGCAGATCGTTAAGCCAATGCAGTATGGAAATGTAATTAACTATTTAGAAATAAAAGCAAGCAGAGAGTTTAAATTTGGACCTTTTGCATTAGATAATACGCTTTTGTATCAAAAAGTAGATCAATCAGATTTAATTTTAAATGTACCTGATTTTGTAACTAGAAACACATTCTATTATTCAAATCATTTCTTTAAAAAAGCTTTATTTATGCAGACAGGGCTTGTATTTAATTACTTTACGAAGTATTACGGAGATGATTATAACCCTGTTATTGCTGAATTTTTTGTACAGCAGGAGAAAAAAACGGGTGGTTTTGCAACATTCGATTTCTTTGTGAATGCCAGAATACGCCAAACGCGTTTTTATTTAAAAGCAGAGCATTTTAATGCTTTGTTTTCGCAGAGCAACTATTATTCAGCGCCACATAATCCGTATCGTGATTTTGTGTTGCGTTTTGGTCTGGTTTGGAATTTCTTCCAATAAAAAACGGACTATTTTTTATTTAGAACCACTTAATAAAACTTAAATAAAAATGGACTTTTCAAATAATATTTTAGAAACAATTGGTAACACGCCATTGGTAAAACTGAACAAAATTGTTGCTGAAATTGATGCATTAGTATTGGCAAAAGTCGAAACCTTTAATCCTGGTAATTCTGTAAAAGACAGAATGGCTGTAAAAATGATTGAAGATGCTGAGGCAGACGGCCGATTAAAACCTGGAGGGACTATTATTGAAGGAACTTCTGGAAATACGGGAATGGGACTTGCACTTGTGGCAATCGTAAAAGGCTACAAATTAATTTGTGTGATTTCAGACAAACAGTCTAAAGAAAAAATGGATATTCTTCGTGCTGTTGGTGCAAAAGTTGTTGTTTGTCCTACAGATGTTGAGCCTACAGATCCACGTTCATATTATTCGGTTTCAAAACGTTTAGCAGAAGAAACGCCAAATTCTTGGTATGTAAATCAGTACGATAATATGTCAAATTCATTGGCGCACTATGAGCAAACTGGACCAGAAATTTGGAAACAGACTGATGGAAAAATCACTCATTTTGTTGTTGGTGTTGGAACAGGAGGAACTATTTCTGGAGTTGGAAAATATTTGAAGGAACAAAATCCAAATATTAAAATCTGGGGTATTGATACTTATGGTTCTGTTTTTAAGAAATACCATGAAACAGGAATCTTCGACGAAAACGAAATCTATTCGTATATAACAGAAGGTATTGGAGAAGATATTCTGCCTAAGAATGTTGATTTTTCTCTAATTGACGGTTTTACAAAAGTAACCGATAAAGATGCTGCAGTTTATACTAGAAAGATTGCTCTTGAAGAAGGAATTTTTGTTGGAAATTCTGCTGGAGCTTGTATTAAAGGTTTGTTACAGTTAAAAGAACATTTTAAACCAGATGATGTAGTTGTGGTATTATTTCACGATTCTGGAAGCCGTTATGTTGGAAAAATGTTTAATGATGATTGGATGCGCGAACGCGGATTTTTGGAAGAAAACATAACAAAAGCAGAAGACGTTATTAAAGATCATATTGACAAAGAATTAATCGTTGTTCGTACAGAGGAATTGGTCTCGCATGCAATTGAGCGTATGCGTAAATATAAGATTTCGCAAATTCCAGTTGTAGATATCAATGGTTTTGTTGGTTCTGTAGACGAAACAGATTTGTTTAGAAGTTATGTTGAAGATAAAAATGTTGCCGAAAAACCAATTAAAGAGGTGATGGGTAAACCTTTTCCAATTGTAAAATTAGGAACACCAATTGAGGAAGTTTCGAAACTTTTCAGCAAAGAAAATGACGCTGTTTTGGTTGATTTAGGAAACGGACATCATCACATTATTACTAAATATGATATTATTGGCGCAATAAAATAAGCCTTTATAAATACAAAAAATCCATAAATCTTATTGTAAAACAATTAGGTTTATGGATTTTGTCTTTTAAATATATAAAATGAATTTTACAGCTATAGATTTTGAAACCGCAACAGGATATCATCCATGTTCGGTGGGTATTGTAACAGTCGAAAACGGAATTATAGTTGACGAATATGTAACTTTAATTAAGCCACCAAATAATGAGTATAATCCGTTTACGATTCGTGTTCATGGAATTTACCCAAAAGATACTATCAACGCAAAATCTTTTTTCCAAATTTACCCTGAGATTGAAAAGAGACTAAAAAATAGAGTTGTGGTAGCGCATAATGAAAGTTTTGACCGGAATGTTTTAATGAAAACAATGTTGCTTCATGGCTTAAATTATGAAGATTTGAATATTGCTACAAAATGGGAATGCACGGTTAAAATCTATAAAGCAAAAGGCATAAAGCCAACAAAATTAAGTGATTGCTGTCGCGAAATGGATATTCAGCTCAATCACCACGAAGCTTTATCAGATGCAAGGGCTTGTGCTAAGTTATATATGCTTCGTTAATTTTTTATATTTGTAAGAATAATATTAAAAAATAATTTACTTTTAGATTTTGTAACAGCATCATAAAATCTAAAAATGAAAGAAGACTTTCTTCATTATCTCTGGAAATTCAAGAAATTTGATAGCTTGAATTTAAAAACTGTCCAAGGCGAAGTAATAACAATTTTAAAATCGGGCGATTATCTAGAACTTGCTGGACCTGATTTTTTCAATGCTTATATAGAAATTGGAAATCAGAAATGGGCAGGCAATGTCGAGATTCATTTAAAATCTTCAGATTGGTATTTGCACAATCATGAGAAAGATCCTGCCTACAAAAATGTCATTCTTCATGTAGTGTGGGAAAACGATACTGCTGTTTTTAGAGAAAACAATACTGAAATTCCTGTTTTGGTTCTTAAAGATTATGTTTCAAAAGAAATAATCGAAAATTATAATACATTGGTTGCTCCAAAAACTTGGATTTCTTGCGAAAGACAATTAAAAGATATTGATGGTTTTGTTTTTAAAAACTGGCAAGAAAGATTGTTTTTTGAGCGTTTAGAGAGAAAATCTAAGTTTATTTATCAATTATTAGAAGAAACCAATCAAGATTGGGAAGCCGTCTTATTTTGCCTTCTAGCAAAGAATTTTGGTTTGAATACAAATGGAAATTCCTTTCTGCAGATTTCAAAAGCAATTCCGTTTGCTATAATCAGAAAAGAGAGTTTTGAGGTTGAAAATTTAGAAGCGCTGCTATTTGGAACTTCAAATTTATTAAATGCAGAAAAAGAAGATGTTTACTATAAAGATTTAAAGTTTCGTTATTTCTATTTACTGCATAAATATCAAATAGAAAAAACATATACAGAACCGCTTCAGTTTTTTAAACTTCGGCCAGATAATTTTCCAACAATTAGACTTTCTCAATTGGCGGCATTATATCATAAACATCAAAATCTGTTTTCAAAAATTATTGATTTAAAATCTGTCGATACTGTATATAGTTTGCTAACGGTATCTGCGAGCCAGTATTGGCAAAATCACTATAAGTTTGATAAAGAAAGTATAAAGAAATCAAAAACACTTTCTAAGTCATTTATAGGTCTGCTGATTCTAAATACGATTGTTCCGCTCCAATTTGCTTATTCAAACATCATGGGTGAGTCAATTGCCGAAGATTTAATTGATTTTATGAATGAAGTCACTTCAGAAAAAAATGCTATTATCGATAAATTTAATTCGTTTGGCATTAAGTCAAAAACGGCATTTGATAGCCAGGCATTATTAGAACTCAAAAATGAATATTGCGAACGCAAGGCTTGCTTAAAATGTGCTATCGGATTGGAGTTGCTTAAAAATAATTAACGAATTAGAAAATTTCATAATTAGATAATTCCTATTTTTGTAAATCTAAAATCTAAAAAGAAATGTCAGCAATTTTAAAACTAAAATTCTTTTTTGAAAAATATGGTTTCCATGTTTCTTCAAGACTAGCAGATAAACTTGGAATGCGCGTAACAAGTGTGCGCTTGTTTTTTATTTACATTTCTTTTGTTACAGCTGGTTTAGGGTTTGGAGTTTATTTAACTCTTGCTTTCTGGATCAGACTAAAAGATTTAATTCGCTCAAAAAGAACATCAGTATTCGATTTATAAAAAAAGCTCCAATTTTAAATTGGAGCTTTTTTTATGAAGTTGTATTTATTATTCTTCTGTTGTATTGTTAAGTCTAGATCTTTTCTTGCTATATCCAAAGTATACAATTATACCCAAAATTAGCCATCCAAAAGATAGTAACTGTGCATCTTTACTTAAATTAAAAATTAAATAAGAATTAATTGCAATTCCTAATACCGCAATAACTGGTAAAGCAGGAACTTTAAATGTTCTTGTTAATCCTGGTTGTTTTACTCTTAAAATCCAAACAGCGATACAAACCATTGTAAAGGCAAACAAAGTACCAAAACTTGTCATATCAGCCAATTTGTTGATTGGTGTAAAAGCAGCAACAGTTGCGATAATAGCTCCAAGAATCATTAAGTTCGTTTTTGGAGTTCCAGAAATAGGGTTTACTTTAGAGAAAACAGAAGGAATTAAACCATCTTTAGACATTCCAAG
>NZ_DHEI01000087.1:63026-66758 GCF_002399805.1 Flavobacterium sp. UBA4854 | reverse complement strand
GCAAAAGGAACATCTTTTTTAGGATTGATAGCTTCTCCAGCTTGTGTAGAAACAGCATCAAAACCAACATAAGCAAAGAAGATCGCAGCAGCTCCAGAAACGATTCCTCCAATTCCGTAAGCATTGTGTGTAGTTTCTTTTTCAATAATCTGAGTTGCTTCAGGAATAAACGGACTCCAGTTTGCTGTATTAATAAAGAAAAGACCAGCAATAATTACAAAGATTACAGCAGATACTTTAAGAATAACAATTGCGTTATTTGCTTTAGCAGCACTCTTTGTTCCTTTAATAAGCAATGAAATAACTAAAAGAACAATCAAGAAAGCTGGAAGATTCATAGAAAAACCTTCTCCTGTGTAGCTTGCAGGATCTGTAGTTAACCAATCAGGAAGGTGAATGTGAAATATTTTTAGCAATTTGTTAAAGTATCCGGACCAGGAAACCGCTACAGTCATAGATCCCATTGCATACTCGAGAATTAGACCCCATCCAATAATCCAAGCAAAAACTTCTCCAATTGTACCGTAAGCATATGCATAAGCAGATCCCTCAACAGGTAAAATAGAAGCAAATTCAGAATAGCAAAGAGCCGCAAAAACACACGCAATACCTGCGATGATAAACGAAATTGCTAATGCTGGACCTGCATGATAATAAGCCCCAGTACCTGTAAGTACAAAAATTCCCCCACCGATAATGGCACCAACACCAATGGCAGTAAGACTCCATTTTCCTAGGACTCTCTTTAAATCACTTTTTTTCATATCGGCCTCAAAGGCTGATATAGGTTTAACTCTCCAAATTGACATATTATTTTATTGGTTTATTTGTTATTAAGTGCCAAATGTATTGTTTTTTGTAAAAAATAAAAACAATTATCATGTTTTAAGTTATAAAATCTTTGTTTTTTTTACAGTACTCGTAAGAAACTTTCTCTAAGTATTGACATTCATTAAACTAATTGGACTTTTATAAAAGATTCGATAATTTTTTAAAAACTACTTTTCTTACTAATTTCTATTATAAATTTGAAGGATTTTTCTTTCTTGTACAAGCAAAAATATTTTAGTTATGAATTTTAAGTTTTTCAATAAGTATTTTCATTTTACAAAACAGCAGCGAATAGGCCTTTTTATGCTCTTCATTATTATGATAGGATTGCAACTGTTTTATTATTTATCCGATTTTAATATTTCAGAAAGTAAAAGTTCTGAAAAAGAGCAATGGCTTGCTCTACAGTCAGAAATCGATCAGGAAAAGTTAGACAATAAAAAGGTAAGCCCAATTAATTATCTTTTCAACCCTAATTTTATTTCTGATTATAAAGGATACAAGCTCGGAATGTCGCTAGAGGAAATTGATCGACTAATGGCATTTCGGAAAGAGAATAAATATGTAAACTCAGCAGAAGAATTTCAAAAAGTCACAGGAGTTTCAGATTCACTATTAGATAAAATTTCTCCTTTGTTTAAATTTCCAGATTGGAAACAGAATAAAAATAATTATAGTGCTGAGAAAAAAGATTTTAGTATAAAAAGTTTTCCGAAAAAAGAAAAGCTTCCAATATTAGATATTAATGAAGCAACTCAAGAAGATCTGATTAAAATCTACGGAATAGGAGAAGGGTTGTCTTCTAGAATCTTAAAACAAAAAGAAATTTTAGGTTCATTCGTTTCAATGGAACAAATGAAAGATATTTGGGGGCTCTCTCCAGAAGTTGTCAATGAATTAAATGCTCATTTTAAAGTTGTAATTCCTTCAAATTTGAAGAAAATAAATGTAAATGAGGCTTCATTAAAAGAATTAGCTCAATTTTCATACTTCAAATACACACTCGCAAAACAAATAGTTACTTATAGAAGTATGAACGGAAATTTTAATAATATTGAGGATTTAGCAAAAATTAAAGATTTTCCTGTTGAAAAAGCAAAAATAATTAGTTTATATTTGGAGTTCTAAAAAGAAACTAACTCATGAACTTTGATTACAACGAAACACAACTAATGATTGCACAGTCTATAAAAGACTTTGCTGAAAAAAATATTAGACCTTATATAATGGAATGGGACGAAGCGCAAATTTTCCCAATCCAATTGTTTAAGCAACTTGGCGAGATGGGCTTCATGGGAGTTTTAGTTCCAGAAGAGTATGGAGGTTCAGGTTTGGGGTATCACGAATATATTACAGTTGTAGAAGAAATTTCAAAAGTAGATCCATCAATCGGGTTGTCTGTTGCTGCGCACAATTCTTTATGCACCAATCATATCTTAACGTTTGGAAACGAAGAGCAAAAGAAAAAATGGCTTCCTAAACTTGCTACCGCTGAATTCATAGGTGCGTGGGGATTAACAGAACACAATACAGGTTCAGATGCTGGCGGTATGAATACTACTGCAGTTAAAGACGGAGACCATTGGATTGTAAACGGTGCTAAAAACTTTATTACGCATGGTATTTCTGGAGATGTTGCAGTTGTGGTAGTGCGAACTGGCGAAAAAGGAGATTCTAAAGGAATGACTGCTTTTGTTTTTGAAAAGGGAATGAAAGGCTTTTCATCAGGCAAAAAAGAGAATAAATTAGGAATGAGAGCAAGCGAAACTGCCGAATTGGTTTTTGATAATTGTCGAGTTCCCGATGAAAATAGATTAGGAGAAGTTGGAGAAGGTTTTGTTCAGGCAATGAAAATTCTTGATGGCGGGAGAATCTCGATAGGGGCTCTATCTTTAGGAATTTCAAAAGGAGCGTATGAAGCTGCATTGAAATATTCAAAAGAAAGACATCAATTTGGACAGCCAATTAGTAATTTTCAAGGAATCTCTTTTAAATTAGCAGATATGGCAACAGAAATTGAGGCTTCAGAATTATTGCTCCATAAAGCAGCTTTTTTAAAGCAAAAGCATAAACCAGTAACCACATCTGGTGCTATGGCAAAAATGTATGCTTCAGAAGCATGTGTCAAAATTGCAAATGATGCTGTTCAAATTCATGGAGGTTATGGTTACACTAAAGATTTTCCAGTGGAAAAATTCTATAGAGATTCTAAATTATGTACTATAGGAGAGGGGACAACCGAAATCCAAAAGGTTGTCATTTCTAGAAACTTATTGAAATAAAGCATTTGGAAGACGAAATGAAGTTGGTAAATAGTAGTTTTCTTCCTGATTATAGGTTTTAAGTGAAAATAATTTAAAATTTATAACTCATAATTCATAATTAATATATACATTTGCAGCCTTAACGAGAGGAGGTGTCTATATTATGTTAATTATACCAATTAAAGACGGAGAAAATATCGATAGAGCATTAAAGCGCTATAAAAGAAAATTTGATAAAACAGGAACTGTTCGTCAATTAAGAGCACGTACTGCTTTTATTAAACCATCTGTTATCAAAAGAGCTCAAATTCAAAAAGCAGCTTACATTCAAGGCTTGAAAGACAGTTTAGAAAGTTAGTATTTAGCTTTTCAAAAATAATTACCGTTAGTGGTCAAAATGTTTTAATTTTGATACTAACGGTTTTTTTGTGCTTAATATTTAAATTATGAAAACAAATAAAGAAGCTTTTTCGGATTATCTTTTATTGGAAAAAAAATATTCTGTGCATACAGTTGGGGCTTACTTAAATGATATTGTGTCTTTTGGATCTTTTGTGAAAGAATCTTTTGATCAAGAGAGTATTGATTTGGTTAATTATAGTCAGGTAAGAAGTTGGATTGTTTTTTTGGTTGATCA
>NZ_DHEI01000087.1:61153-62870 GCF_002399805.1 Flavobacterium sp. UBA4854 | reverse complement strand
TATAAGTTTCTTTTGAAAACAAAGCAAATAGAGGTTAATCCCATGCTGAAGCATAAATCTCTAAAAACGCCTAAAGTGGTTCAGATTCCTTTTTCAGAAAAAGAACTGAGTGATCTGCTTACTGTTATAGGTGCTCCTGTTGGTTTTGAGGAAATAAGAGATAGGCTTATTGTGGAGATGTTTTATGTGACGGGGATGCGTCGAGCGGAATTGATTAATTTGATGATTAAAAATGTGGATCGTTCAAATGGTTTGATTAAGGTTTTGGGAAAAAGAAATAAAGAGCGCATTATTCCGATTTTGCCGATTATTGCAGATCAGATTGATTTGTATATGAAGGAAAGGGATGGTTTGGATAGTTTGGTAAATCATGAGTGTTTTTTTGTTTCGAAAAAAGGGTTAAAATTGAGCGAATCTTTTGTTTATCGTTTAATAAATTCATACTTTAGTAGGGTCTCAGAAAAGGTAAAAAAAAGTCCGCATGTGCTTCGTCATACTTTTGCAACACACCTTTTAAATAATGGGGCAGATTTGAATTCAGTTAAAGAATTACTAGGGCATTCTAGTTTGGCGTCTACGCAAGTTTATACTCATAATAGTTTAGCGGAGCTTAAAAAAGTGTATAGAGGTGCGCATCCGAGAAGTAAATAGTGATTCTAAATGTTAATCCTAAAATTTTTATTATGAAGGTAGATGTTCATGCAGTTAATTTTACTGTCGACAGAAAATTGGTCGATTTTATCCAAGAAAGAATGGGTAAGCTAGAGAAATACTACGATCGAGTGGTTTCATCAGATGTTTTTTTGAAAGTTGAAAGAACGAGTGATAAAGAGAATAAGGTGGTGGAGATAAAGATTAATGTTCCTGGTGATGATTTTTTGGTGAAAAAACAGTGTAAAACATTTGAAGAGGCCGTTGAGCTTTCGGCAGAATCATTAGAACGTTTGCTTGTAAAAAGGAAAGAAAAAATTAGAGCGCACATTTAATTGAAATTTTTTTGAAAAAATGTTTTGATTAAAAGATAAAATAGCTACATTTGCAGTCCGTTAGAAATAGCGGACTTTTTTAATGCATTCGCCGATGTAGCTCAGCTGGCTAGAGCAGCTGATTTGTAATCAGCAGGTCGTGGGTTCGAGTCCCTCTATCGGCTCAATAAATTTCAAATGCGATTTGAAATTGGTTCTTTAAAATAATGGACTTTTAAAACTAGGGGAGATACTCAAGCGGCCAACGAGGGCAGACTGTAAATCTGCTGTGTGAACTTCGCAGGTTCGAATCCTGCTCTCCCCACAAATAAAAGTTTAGATTTTAGATTGTAAGTTATAGGTTGTTAAATCTGTATTTTAAAGTCTTTTAATCTAAAAATGGAAACTCTGCCGGTGTAGCTCAGGGGTAGAGTGCTTCCTTGGTAAGGAAGAGGTCTCGGGTTCAAATCCCGACATTGGCTCAAGTAAGTAGGAAATTGAAAATTAATATATAACTAAGATTAAAAATTAAGTAAAATGGCAAAGGAGAATTTTAATCGTTCCAAACCGCACTTAAACATAGGTACAATTGGACACGTAGATCACGGAAAAACTACATTAACTGCTGCAATTACAAAAGTATTGTCAGATGCTGGTTACTGTCAAGCAAAATCGTTTGATCAAATCGATAACGCTCCAGAGGAGAAAGAAAGAGGTATTACTATTAATACATCACACGTAGAGTACGAAAC
>NZ_DHEI01000087.1:55339-60975 GCF_002399805.1 Flavobacterium sp. UBA4854 | reverse complement strand
TTACTGGTGCTGCTCAAATGGACGGAGCTATCTTAGTAGTTGCTGCTACAGATGGTCCAATGCCACAAACTCGTGAGCACATCCTTTTAGGACGTCAGGTAGGTATTCCAAGAATCGTTGTTTTCATGAACAAAGTGGATATGGTTGATGATGCTGAGTTGTTAGAGCTTGTTGAAATGGAAATTAGAGATTTATTATCTTTCTACGAATATGATGGAGATAATGGTCCTGTAGTTCAAGGTTCTGCTTTAGGAGGATTAAACAATGATCCAAACTGGGTACCTAAAATTATCGAATTAATGGAAGCTGTTGACAACTGGATCGAAGAGCCAGTACGTGACGTTGCTAAACCATTCTTGATGCCAGTTGAGGACGTATTTACAATTACAGGTCGTGGAACTGTTGCTACAGGTCGTATCGAAACTGGAGTTGCTAACACTGGAGATCCTGTTGAAATCATTGGTATGGGAGCTGAAAAATTAACTTCTACTATTACAGGAGTTGAGATGTTCCGTAAAATCCTTGATAGAGGTGAAGCTGGAGATAACGTAGGTTTATTGTTGAGAGGTATTGATAAAGCTGATATCAAAAGAGGTATGGTTATTATTAAGCCAGGTTCAGTAAAACCACACGCTAAATTCAAAGCTGAGGTTTATATCTTGAAAAAAGAAGAAGGTGGACGTCACACTCCATTCCACAATAACTACCGTCCACAGTTCTACGTACGTACAACTGACGTAACAGGAGTTATTTCTTTACCAGCAGGTGTAGAGATGGTAATGCCAGGTGATAACTTAACTATTGAGGTTGCTTTATTAAGCCCAATCGCTATGAACGTAGGTTTACGTTTCGCTATCCGTGAAGGTGGTAGAACAGTTGGTGCTGGTCAGGTTACTGAAATCGTAGAGTAATTCTATTAAAATAAATAAGAAGCCAGTGATTATTTTTTAATCACTGGCTTTAATTACGGGCGTAGTTCAAGGGTAGAATAGCGGTCTCCAAAACCGTTGATGGGGGTTCGAATCCCTCCGCCCGTGCAATAAAAAATATATCAAATGACAAAAGTTACTAATTATTTATCAGAGGCTTTCGAAGAGTTAAAGTCAAATGTTACTTGGCCAGCTTGGGCTGAAGTACAAAAATTGACAATTGTTGTGGCTGTATTTTCGATTTTATTCGCTTTGGCAACTTGGGGAGTAGACGAATTTTTTGCAAAAGCTTTGGCTGGATTTTTTAACTGGTTAAAAGGATAATTTTTTTGTGATGGCAGATAATAATGTGAAAAAATGGTACGTAGTTAGAGCGGTTAGTGGTCAAGAAAATAAAGTGAAAGCTTATATCGAGACTGAGATTGCGAGATTAGGTATGGAGGATTATGTTTCTCAAGTTTTGGTTCCTACTGAAAAAGTGGTGACTGTAAAAGATGGGAAAAAATCATCTAAGGATAAAGTGTATTTTCCTGGATATGTTATGATCGAAGCTAACTTAGTTGGTGAGATTCCTCATATTATTAAGTCAATTACTAGTGTTATTGGATTTTTAGGGGAAACTAAAGGTGGAGAACCGGTTCCTTTAAGACTTTCTGAAGTAAACCGTATGTTAGGTAAGGTAGATGAGCTAGCTGTAAATACAGATACTCGCTCTATTCCATTTAGTGTTGGTGAAACAGTTAAGGTTATTGATGGACCTTTCAATGGATTTAACGGATCTGTTGAGAAAATCAATGAAGAAAAGCGTAAGCTTGAGGTAATGGTTAAGATTTTCGGAAGAAAGACTCCATTAGAATTGAGTTTTATGCAAGTTGAAAAAGTATAATTTTTTGTTACACTATAATAAACCATTGTAATCGCTTCCATTGATTACAGTGTAAAATTTTTTAAAAATGGCTAAAGAAATTAGTAAGGTAGTTAAACTACAAGTTAAGGGAGGTGCTGCGAACCCGTCGCCACCGGTTGGACCTGCTTTAGGAGCTGCTGGGGTAAACATCATGGAGTTCTGTAAGCAATTTAATGCTAGAACTCAAGATAAACCTGGCAAAATTTGTCCAGTGCAAATCACTGTGTACAAAGACAAATCATTTGATTTTGTTGTTAAGACTCCTCCAGCAGCAGTTCAGTTAATGGAAGCTGCAAAGCTAAAATCTGGTTCTGGTGAGCCTAATCGTAAAAAAGTAGCTAGCGTTACTTGGGAACAAATTAGAACTATTGCTGAAGACAAAATGCCAGACTTAAACGCTTTCACAATTGAGAAAGCTATGAGTATGGTTGCTGGAACAGCTAGATCTATGGGTATAACTGTATCAGGAGATGCTCCTTTTTAATTAAGAAAAAGAAATGGCAAAATTAACAAAAAAGCAAAAAGAGGCTGCTTCAAAAATTGAAAAGAACAAATTATACTCTTTAAAAGATGCTGCTGCATTAATTAAAGTTGTTGCTTCTGCAAAATTTGATGAGTCTGTTGATATCGCAGTTCGTTTGGGTGTTGATCCAAGAAAAGCGAATCAAATGGTTAGAGGTGTAGTTACTTTACCTCACGGAACAGGAAAAGACGTTAAAGTATTAGCATTGGTTACTCCAGATAAAGAAGCGGAAGCTAGAGAAGCTGGAGCAGATCACGTTGGTCTTGACGATTACTTACAAAAAATTAAAGACGGTTGGACAGATGTTGATGTGATCATTACTATGCCTGCTGTTATGGGTAAATTAGGTCCATTAGGTCGTATTTTAGGACCTAGAGGTTTAATGCCAAACCCTAAAACAGGTACAGTAACTATGGATGTTGCTAAAGCTGTTCAAGAAGTTAAAGCTGGTAAAATTGACTTTAAAGTTGATAAAACTGGTATCGTTCACGCTGGAATCGGTAAAGTTTCTTTTGGAGCTGAGCAGATTGTTGACAACGCACACGAAATTATTCAAACATTAATAAAACTTAAACCAACTGCTGCTAAAGGTACATACATTAAAGGTATCCACCTTACAAGCACAATGAGTCCTGCTATCGCATTAGACCCAAAAGCAGTATAATTGGTAGTTAAAAATTTTTAGTATGACTAGAGAAGAAAAATCAATCGCGATTGAAAATTTAACTGCGCAGTTAGCTGGTACAAATATCATTTACATTTCTGATATTTCTGGTTTAAACGCAGAGACAACTTCAAACTTACGTAGAGCTTGTTTCAAAGCAGGTATCAAATTAGAAGTTGTAAAGAACACTTTGCTTGCAAAAGCAATGGAAGCTTCTGATAATGATTATGGTGATTTACCTACAGTTTTATCAGGTAACAGTGCTATCTTTATTTCTGATGTTGCAAATGCACCTGGAAAAATTATCAAAGATTTCCGTAAGAAATCTGATAAACCAGTTTTAAAAGGAGCTTACATCAATTCTGAAGTATATATTGGAGATAACCAATTAGATGCATTAGCTACAATTAAATCTAAAGAAGAGCTTATTGGAGAAATCATTGGATTATTACAATCTCCAGCTCAAAGAATTATTTCTGCTTTACAAAACAAATTCGCTGGAAGCGAAGAAGAAGGAGCAGAGTAATTATCGTAAGGGAGTTTACTTCCTTATTGCTTAATTAGCGCACAATAATTAAATTATATTTTTTACACAAATCATTTTAAACGATAGAAAAAATGGCAGATTTGAAACAATTCGCAGAACAATTAGTTAACTTAACAGTTAAAGAAGTTAACGAATTAGCAACAATATTAAAAGATGAGTACGGAATCGAGCCTGCTGCTGCTGCTGTAGTAGTTGCTGCTGGTGGAGGAGACGGTGCTGCTGAAGAAGCACAAACTGAATTTACAGTTGTATTAAAAGATGCAGGAGCTTCTAAATTAGCTGTTGTAAAATTAGTTAAAGAATTAACTGGTTTAGGTCTTAAAGAAGCTAAAGATGTAGTTGACGGTGCACCAAGCAACGTTAAAGAAGGTGTTTCTAAAGAAGAGGCTGAAGGTCTTAAAAAATCTTTAGAAGAGGCTGGAGCTACTGTTGAGCTTAAATAATTAAACTCAGTTTAAGAACTAGGTTTAGGTCTTGAGTTAACACTCAAAGGCCTAAACCATTTTTCGTATAATAAAATATATTAAGTTTTATTATCCCGTAGTTTAAAATACGAAAAAGTTTTTGATCAATACGAAGAAAGAAAATTAGACTTAGGTTATAGAATTAATTTTTAAAGATGTATTGATTATAATAAGAAAGTATAGATTAAACAGTGTGTTTGCACAAACAAAAATTACTTTTTTTTAATCAAAATTTTGTCCATTGATGATAACAAATCAGACTGAAAGATTGAATTTTGCCTCTACAAAAAATATCCCTGACTATCCAGATTTCTTAGATGTTCAGGTTAAATCTTTTAAAGATTTCTTTCAATTAGAAACGAAATCTGATGAAAGAGGCAACGAAGGGTTATACAATACCTTCATGGAAAACTTCCCAATTACAGATACAAGAAACAACTTTGTATTGGAATTCCTAGATTATTTTGTTGATCCTCCACGTTATACAATTCAAGAATGTATAGAGAGAGGTCTTACTTATAGTGTGCCTTTAAAAGCTAGGTTAAAACTATACTGTACAGATCCAGAACACGAAGATTTTGAAACTATTGTACAAGATGTTTATCTTGGAACAATTCCTTACATGACTCCTAGTGGTACTTTTGTTATTAATGGTGCCGAGCGTGTTGTAGTATCTCAATTACACCGTTCTCCAGGGGTTTTCTTTGGACAGTCATTCCACGCAAATGGAACTAAACTTTATTCTGCGAGAGTAATTCCTTTTAAAGGTTCTTGGATAGAATTCTCTACAGATATCAACAGCGTAATGTACGCTTATATCGATAGAAAGAAAAAATTACCTGTAACGACTTTATTCCGTGCTATCGGTTTCGAAAGAGATAAGGATATCCTTGAAATTTTCGACTTAGCTGAAGAAATTAAAGTTTCTAAAACTGGTATTAAGAAATATATTGGAAGAAGACTTGCTGCACGTGTATTGAATACATGGCACGAGGATTTCGTAGATGAGGATACTGGAGAAGTAGTTTCTATCGAGCGTAACGAAATCATCCTTGATCGTGATACAATTATCGACAAAGATAATGTTGAAGAGATCATCGATTCTAACGTTAAATCTATTTTGTTACACAAAGAGGATAATAACCAAGCAGATTATGCTATTATCCACAACACATTACAAAAAGATCCAACAAACTCTGAAAAAGAAGCTGTAGAGCACATTTACCGTCAGTTGCGTAACGCTGAACCGCCTGATGAGGAAACTGCTCGTGGTATTATAGATAAATTGTTCTTCTCTGATCAACGTTATAACTTAGGTGAAGTTGGTCGTTACAGAATGAACAAAAAATTAGATTTAGATATCCCTATGGATAAGCAAGTGCTTACTAAAGAGGATATTATTACAATCGTTAAATATTTGATCGAATTGATCAACTCTAAAGCAGAGATTGATGATATCGACCACTTATCAAACCGTCGTGTTAGAACAGTTGGTGAACAATTGTCTCAACAATTCGGTGTTGGTTTAGCACGTATGGCTAGAACTATTCGTGAGAGAATGAACGTTAGAGATAACGAGGTGTTTACACCAATTGATTTGAT
>NZ_DHEI01000087.1:54112-55016 GCF_002399805.1 Flavobacterium sp. UBA4854 | reverse complement strand
CAAACATTGGTTTGATTTCATCTCTTGGTGTTTATGCAAAAGTTAACGGAATGGGATTCATCGAAACTCCATACCGTAAAGTAACAAATGGTGTAGTTGATTTAGAAAGTACTCCAGTTTACTTAAGTGCTGAAGAAGAAGAAGGTAAAATGATTGCTCAGGCAAACATTGAAATGGACGAAACTGGTAAAATTACAGCTAGCAATGTAATTGCTCGTGAGGAAGGTGACTTCCCAGTTGTTGAACCATCAGTTGTTCATTATACAGACGTTGCTCCTAACCAGATTGCATCGATTTCTGCATCTTTGATTCCTTTCTTGGAACATGATGATGCGAACCGTGCGTTGATGGGTTCAAACATGATGCGTCAGGCAGTTCCTTTGATCCGTCCTGAAGCACCGATTGTTGGTACAGGTTTAGAGCGTCAGGTAGCTTCTGACTCAAGAGTATTGATCAATGCTGAAGGGCATGGTACTGTTGAATACGTAGATGCTAATATCATTACTATTAAATACGATCGTACAGAAGACGAGAGAATGGTTAGTTTTGATGCTGATGAGAAAACGTACAACTTAATTAAATTTAGAAAAACCAATCAAGGTACAAGTATCAACTTGAAACCAATCGTAAGAAGAGGTGACAGAGTTGTTCCTGGACAAGTATTGTCTGAAGGATATGCTACTCAAAATGGAGAATTAGCTTTAGGTAGAAACTTAAAAGTTGCGTTCATGCCATGGAAAGGGTACAACTTCGAGGATGCGATTGTAATTTCTGAAAAAGTAGTTCGTGATGATATTTTTACTTCTATCCACGTTGATGATTATTCATTAGAGGTTAGAGATACTAAGTTAGGAAATGAAGAGTTAACAAACGATATTCCTAACGTTTCTGAAGAAGCTACTAA
>NZ_DHEI01000087.1:52870-53838 GCF_002399805.1 Flavobacterium sp. UBA4854 | reverse complement strand
GCTTCATTAAAAGCTTCTCCATCTTTACATGGTGTAGTTCTTGACAAAAAATTATTTGCAAGAGCCGTAAAAGATAAACGTAAACGTACTCAGGATAAAGATGCTTTAGGCGCTTTAGAAATGGAATTCGAAACTAAATTTGTTGAATTAAAAGATAGATTAGTTGAGAAATTATTCTTGATCGTTAACGGAAAAACATCTCAAGGTGTAATGAATGATTTGGGTGAAGAAGTTTTACCAAAAGGTAAAAAATATACTCAAAAAATGCTTTATGCAGTAGAAGATTTTGCTCACTTAAGTAAAGGTCAATGGGTTGCTGATGATGCTACAAATAAAATGGTTAATGATTTAATTCATAACTATAAAATTAAGCTGAACGACTTACAAGGAGCTTTAAGAAGAGAGAAATTTACTATTACAGTTGGAGATGAATTACCATCTGGAATCTTGAAATTGGCTAAAATCTATATCGCTAAAAAACGTAAGTTAAAAGTTGGTGATAAAATGGCAGGACGTCACGGTAACAAAGGTATTGTTGCAAGAATCGTTCGTCATGAAGATATGCCTTTCTTAGAAGATGGAACACCAGTAGATATCGTATTGAATCCACTTGGGGTACCTTCACGTATGAACATTGGTCAGATTTATGAGACTGTTCTTGGATGGGCTGGTATGAACTTGGGTAGAAAATTTGCTACTCCAATTTTCGACGGTGCTTCTCTTGACGAGATCAACGCTTTGACTGATGAGGCTAACGTACCACGTTTCGGACATACATATCTTTATGATGGTGGAACTGGAGAGCGTTTTGCACAAAAAGCAACTGTGGGTGTAATTTACATGCTTAAATTAGGACACATGGTTGATGATAAGATGCACGCACGTTCTATCGGACCATACTCATTGATTACGCAACAGCCACTTGGAGGTAAGGCTCAATTTGGAGGTCAGCGTTTTGGAGAGATGGA
>NZ_DHEI01000087.1:51203-52677 GCF_002399805.1 Flavobacterium sp. UBA4854 | reverse complement strand
GGTAGAGCTAAAACTTACGAAGCTATCGTTAAGGGAGAAACTATGCCAGAACCAGGTTTACCAGAATCATTCAATGTATTAATGCACGAATTGAAAGGTCTAGGTTTAGATCTTCGTTTGGAAGAATAAATAAAAGTTTTGTAGTCAGTCTCATTTTTTAATGGGACTGATTACTCATTTATAATAAGTTTTTAAAGATTTATACCCGTAAACCGTTCCGATTTTTTATAACAATGCGAGGCATTTTATAACTAGCGCTTCAAATAAGAATTTGAGGTTTAGAGAAGTAACCCGAGGTAGTAGCTGAATGATTAACTCTTATCTTTTTAAGAGTAGATTATAAATCTAAATTCAATTTTTTAATTGCAAATAAATCAATAGTAAAAACTATGATGAATAACAGAAACAATAATAAAGATAAAAATCCAGTAAAAAGATTTAACAAAATCTCTATTGGATTGGCTTCACCAGAATCTATCTTGAAAGAATCAAGAGGAGAGGTCTTAAAGCCAGAAACTATTAACTATAGAACTCACAAACCAGAGCGTGACGGACTTTTCTGCGAAAGAATCTTCGGACCAGTAAAAGATTTCGAATGTGCTTGTGGTAAGTATAAAAGAATTCGTTACAAAGGTATCATCTGTGACCGTTGTGGTGTTGAAGTTACTGAGAAAAAAGTACGTCGTGATAGAGTAGGACACATCAACCTTGTTGTGCCAATTGCTCATATTTGGTACTTCCGTTCTCTTCCAAACAAAATTGGTTATATCCTTGGTCTTCCATCTAAGAAATTAGATATGATCATTTACTACGAAAGATACGTAGTAATCCAAGCTGGTATTGCTAAAAATGCAGATGGAGAGTCTTTGCAAAGACTTGATTTCTTAACTGAAGAAGAATACTTAAACATTTTAGATACTCTTCCACAAGAAAATCAATATTTAGATGATTTAGATCCTAATAAATTTGTTGCCAAAATGGGAGCAGAGTGTATTATGGATTTATTAGCTCGTATTGACTTAGATGCTTTATCTTATGAATTAAGACACAGCGCTAACAACGAAACATCTAAACAAAGAAAAACTGAGGCTTTAAAAAGATTACAAGTTGTTGAGTCTTTCCGTGAGTCTAACGAAAACCGCGAAAACCGTCCTGAATGGATGATTATGAAAGTGGTTCCAGTTATCCCACCAGAATTACGTCCTCTTGTGCCACTTGATGGAGGTCGTTTTGCAACTTCAGATTTGAACGATTTATATCGTCGTGTAATCATCCGTAACAACCGTTTGAAAAGATTAATGGAGATTAAAGCTCCAGAAGTTATCTTAAGAAACGAAAAACGTATGTTACAAGAATCTGTAGATTCATTGTTCGATAACACTCGTAAAGCTTCTGCTGTTAAAACAGAATCAAACAGACCATTAAAATCATTATCTGACTCATTAAAAGGTAAGCAAGGACGTTTCCGTCAAAA
>NZ_DHEI01000087.1:50701-51069 GCF_002399805.1 Flavobacterium sp. UBA4854 | reverse complement strand
AAACGTGTGGATTATTCTGCTCGTTCGGTAATTGTCGTTGGTCCAGAGTTAAAATTATATGAGTGCGGATTGCCAAAAGATATGGCTTCTGAATTATACAAACCTTTCGTTATCCGTAAATTGATTGAAAGAGGTATTGTAAAAACAGTAAAATCTGCTAAGAAAATCATTGACAAAAAAGAGCCAGTAGTTTGGGATATCTTAGAAAACGTAATTAAAGGACACCCAGTATTACTGAACCGTGCTCCTACTTTGCACAGACTTGGTATTCAGGCTTTCCAGCCAAAATTAATTGAAGGAAAAGCGATCCAGTTACACCCATTAGTATGTACGGCTTTCAACGCCGATTTCGATGGTGACCAGATGGC
>NZ_DHEI01000087.1:49869-50570 GCF_002399805.1 Flavobacterium sp. UBA4854 | reverse complement strand
CCAGAGGCTATTTTAGAGGCACAATTATTAATGTTGGCTTCTCACAATATCTTGAACCCTGCAAATGGTGCTCCAATTACTGTACCTTCTCAGGACATGGTCTTGGGTCTATACTATATGACCAAAGAGCGTATTTCTACAGAAGATCACATTATTTTAGGTCAAGATTTGACTTTCTATTCTGCTGAAGAAGTAAACATTGCATTAAACGAAGGAAGATTAGAATTGAATGCTCGTGTGAAAATTAGAGCAAAAGATTTTAATGACGCTGGAGAATTAGTGTACAAAATCATTCAAACAACTGCAGGACGTGTATTATTTAACGAAGTAGTACCTGAAGCAGCTGGATATATCAATGACGTATTGACTAAGAAAAACCTTAGAGATATTATCGGACACATTTTAAGTGTGACTGATGTACCTACAACGGCAGCTTTCTTGGATAATATGAAAGATATGGGTTATAAATTCGCATTTAGAGGAGGTTTATCATTCTCTTTAGGTGATATTAGAATCCCAGAACAAAAAACTAAGTTAATTGCAGATGCTAGAGAGCAAGTTGAAGGTATCTCAACTAACTATAACATGGGTCTTATTACCAATAACGAGCGTTACAACCAAGTTATTGACGTATGGACTTCAGCAAATGCTCAGTTAACAGAATTAGCAATGAAAAATATTAGAGAAGACCAACAAGGTTT
>NZ_DHEI01000087.1:47289-49742 GCF_002399805.1 Flavobacterium sp. UBA4854 | reverse complement strand
AACTCTGTATATATGATGCTTGACTCTGGGGCGAGGGGTTCTAAGGAACAGATTCGTCAGTTAACTGGTATGCGTGGTTTGATGGCTAAGCCTAAAAAATCGACTGCTGGTGGTGGTGAGATTATTGAAAACCCGATTCTTTCTAACTTTAAGGAAGGTCTTTCGATCCTTGAGTACTTCATTTCTACTCACGGTGCTCGTAAAGGTCTTGCGGATACGGCTCTTAAAACGGCCGATGCTGGTTACTTAACTAGAAGGCTTCATGACGTTTCTCAAGATGTTATTGTTAACATCGAAGATTGTGGAACTTTAAGAGGTGTTGAAGTTGCGGCATTGAAGAAAAATGAGGAAATCGTTGAATCTTTAGGAGAGAGAATTTTAGGACGTGTTGCATTACAAGACGTTATTAATCCTCTTACTAACGAAGTAATGGTTAAATCTGGAGAGCAAATTACTGAAGCAATTATGAGAACTATTGAAGCTTCTCCAATTGAAAAAGTAGAGGTTAGATCTCCATTAACTTGTGAAGCTTTAAAAGGTATTTGTGCTAAATGTTACGGTAGAAACTTAGCTACTGGTAAGATGACACAAAGAGGTGAAGCTGTAGGAGTTATTGCAGCTCAGTCTATTGGAGAGCCAGGTACACAGTTAACACTTCGTACGTTCCACGTTGGAGGGGTTGCTGGAGGTATCTCTGAAGAGTCTAGTATTGTTACAAGATTTGCAGGTAGACTTGAAATTGAAGATTTAAAAACAGTTAAAGGAGAAGACGGAGAAGGAAATTCTGTTGATATCGTAGTTTCACGTTCAACTGAGTTGAAATTAGTTGACGAGAAAACTGGAATTGTTTTAAATACACATAACATTCCTTACGGATCTAGTATTTTTGTTAACGATGGAGATACTGTTGCTAAAGGAACTGTAATCTGTAAATGGGATCCATATAACGGTGTAATTGTTTCTGAGTTTACTGGTAAGATTGCTTACGAGGATTTAGAGCAAGGACAATCGTTCATGGTTGAGATCGATGAGCAGACTGGTTTCCAAGAAAAAGTAATTTCTGAGGCTAGAAACAAAAAATTAATCCCAACTTTATTGGTTTATGGTAAAGAAGGTGAATTGATTCGTTCTTACAACTTACCAGTAGGTGCACACTTAATGGTTGAAAATGGTGAGAAAATTAAAGCAGGTAAAGTATTAGTAAAAATCCCTCGTCGTTCTTCTAAAGCAGGCGATATCACGGGAGGTTTACCAAGAATTACTGAGCTTTTAGAAGCTCGTAACCCTTCAAACCCAGCAGTTGTATCTGAAATTGATGGTGTTGTATCTTTCGGAAAAATTAAAAGAGGTAACCGTGAGATCGTTATCGAGTCTAAATTTGGTGAGATTAAAAAGTATTTAGTTAAACTTTCTAGCCAAATCTTAGTACAAGAAAATGACTTCGTAAGAGCGGGAGTTCCATTGTCTGACGGTGCAATTACACCAGATGATATCTTAAGAATTCAAGGTCCAGCTGCTGTTCAACAGTACTTGGTAAATGAAATTCAAGAGGTTTACCGTTTACAAGGGGTAAAAATTAATGACAAGCACTTTGAGGTAGTTATTCGTCAAATGATGCGTAAAGTAAGAGTTCAGGATCCAGGTGATACTTTATTCTTAGAAGACCAATTAATTCACACTAAAGATTTCATCGTTCAAAACGATAAGTTATATGGTATGAAAGTGGTTGAAGATGCTGGAGATTCTTCAGTATTGAAACCAGGTCAGATTATTACACCTCGTGAATTGCGTGATGAAAATTCATTATTGAAACGAAATGATAAAAATCTTGTTGTAGCAAGAGACGTAATCACTGCAACTGCAACGCCAGTTCTTCAAGGTATTACAAGAGCTTCGTTACAAACTAAATCATTCATTTCTGCGGCTTCATTCCAGGAGACAACGAAAGTACTTAACGAAGCTGCAGTAGCTGGTAAAGTAGATGACTTAGAAGGATTAAAAGAAAATGTAATTGTTGGACACAGAATTCCTGCAGGAACTGGTATGAGAGAATACGATAACACTATCGTAGGATCTAAAGACGATTACAACGAAATGATGGCTAATAAAGAAGAATACATTTATTAATTAGGGAAACTATGAGTAATCCGAAACAACAACAAGAGCAAATTAACATTGAGTTAGACGAAACAATTGCAGAAGGAATTTATTCTAATCTTGCGATTATCAATCACTCATCATCAGAGTTTGTTTTAGATTTTGTGAGCATTATGCCAGGTATTCCTAAAGCCAAGGTAAAGTCAAGAATTGTCTTGACACCACAACATGCTAAAAGATTATTGAGAGCAATAGGTGAAAACATCCATAGATTTGAAGCCGCTCATGGCGAAATCAAAGAAACGGAACAAGCACCAATTCCGCTTAATTTTGGTCCTGCTGGACAAGCATAAATT
>NZ_DHEI01000087.1:44183-47104 GCF_002399805.1 Flavobacterium sp. UBA4854 | reverse complement strand
TACTTTGGTCGACTAAATTTCGTTTCAACCGTGTTTTATCTTAATTTGGGGTAGCCTAAAAAAGATTAAATTTTGAAATATAATGACTTAGTAAGGTTGATTTAATTCAAATTATAAAAAAGCGCTGATTTTAGAATTAGCGCTTTTTTTATGTAAACTTTTTTGCTGGTATGAAAGAGAAGCTAAATATAAAAAGGCTGTTTAAAATTTTAAACAGCCTTTTTATATTTATTTAAAGTTTAGATTTAATCAAACTCTGATGTAAAGTATAATTTTACAGATGGATATTTGCTTTGCGTCATTTGAATTGTAAAATCAGAATCTGCTAAGAATACCAATTGACCATACTTATCGTGAGCAAGGAATTTTTGTTTGATACGTTTAAACTCTTTAAATTCTTCATTTTTAGCATCGTCGGGTTTTACCCAGCAAGCTTTGTGTACAGGGAAGTTCTCGTAAGTACATTTTGCTCCGTATTCGTGTTCTAAACGATATTGAATTACCTCGTATTGAAGCGCACCAACCGTTCCAATAACTTTACGATTATTCATTTCTAAAGTAAATAACTGAGCAACACCTTCATCCATTAACTGATCAACCCCTTTTTCTAATTGCTTGGCTTTCATAGGATCAGCATTATTGATGTATCTAAAGTGCTCTGGAGAGAAACTCGGAATTCCTTTAAAGCTCATTATTTCGCCTTCAGTTAAAGTATCTCCAATTTTAAAGTTCCCAGTATCGTGTAAACCAACAATATCACCTGGGTAAGAAATATCTACAATTTCTTTTTTCTCAGCAAAAAAAGCATTCGGACTTGAGAATTTTAAATTTTTCTTCTGACGAACATGGTAATACGGTTTATTTCGTTCAAAAGTTCCAGAAACGATTTTAATAAATGCTAAACGGTCACGGTGCTTCGGGTCCATATTTGCGTGGATTTTGAAAACAAATCCAGACATTTTTTCTTCTGTAGGTTCAACTGTACGAGTTTCAGAATCTTTTGCCCTCGGAGATGGCGCAATTGTAATGAAACAATCTAACAACTCGCGAACTCCAAAATTATTTAAAGCAGAACCAAAGAATACTGGCTGGATTTTTCCATCCAAGTAATCTTGACGTTCAAATTTCGGATAAACCTCATCAATCAATTCCAATTCTTCACGAAGTTTATTTGCCGCTTTTTCACCTACAATTTTATCTAATTCTGGATTGTTTTGCACATCAGAAAAAGCAATTGTTTCTTCGATATTTTTACGGCTGTCTCCGCTGAAAAGGTTAATGTTTTCTTCCCATAAGTTGTAAATTCCTTGGAAATCATAACCCATTCCGATTGGAAAACTTAACGGAGTTACTTTTAAACCTAATTTTTGTTCTACTTCATCCATTAGATCGAAAGCGTCTTTACCTTCACGGTCTAATTTATTGATAAAAACAATCATTGGAATGTTACGCATTCTACAAACAGCAACTAATTTTTCTGTCTGCTCCTCAACCCCTTTTGCAACGTCAATCACAACAATTACGCTATCAACAGCAGTTAAAGTTCTAAATGTATCTTCAGCAAAATCCTTGTGTCCAGGAGTATCAAGGATGTTGATTTTTTTATCTTTATAATTAAAAGCAAGCACAGAAGTTGAAACCGAGATACCTCTTTGGCGTTCGATTTCCATAAAGTCACTAGTTGCGCCTTTTTTAATTTTGTTGTTTTTTACAGCTCCTGCTTCTTGAATTGCACCTCCAAATAAAAGCAATTTCTCTGTTAATGTCGTTTTACCGGCATCGGGATGCGATATAATTCCAAATGTTCTTCTGCGTTGTATTTCTTTTAAAAAGCTCATATTTCGTATAAATAGGTTGCAAAAGTACTATTAAATTACGGCTTTATAAAAATATTCAGTTCTTAAATTTGGAAGTCTTTCTTCTGACGGGATTTTAAAACAAAAAAATAAGGCTGTTTTGCAACAGCCTTAAAATAGTCATTTTTAAAATTACTGATTAATTGACCAAATTGAATATCCTTTTGGAGGACATTGTATTTTTACCCATTTGTCAGCCTGAGTAGTTGGATACCAAGTTGAGTTTCCTGTGAAATCTTTAATTTGAGTGTTTGCCCAATTAGTCTGAATCCATCTTTCTTGCCAAACATCAGAGTTGTTAATGTAAACTACCAATCCCGGATTTCCGTTGTATCCATTTCTTCTTGCAACATATTCGTCATTGTCAGAATATAAAATAGAAGTTGTTCCAGTTGCTTTATTGTTATGAATCCAAATTAAGTTGTTCAGTTTGTTTTTGTCTAGCCATTCTTCATAATCTCTGTAGAAAATAGTTGGATAACCTTCATGAGTTAAGATATAAGAGTAGGCTAGTAATTTGTTCCAAATTTCATCAGTATCGTGGTTGGTTACAAAAGTTACTGCTTTATACGGATTACGTTTCCACATCATATCATCATTCAATAAAGCTAAATTGTTTCCGTCAAAGGCATCATTCATTTTATAGTAACAAGCAAAATCAAACACAGAACTGTTTGCATTATTAGCCCACCATTCAAGCGTATTTACGTTAGAATCCCAATATTCTCCAACAGAAAACCCACCTACGTTTGCATTCCAAGCATTTACAACCCAAGGGCCAAAACCTTTTACGTAGTCAAATCGCCATCCATCAAATTTCATAGTGTTTTTATAATATTTACCAACACCATCAGCTCTAAGCCAAAGCCAGTTTTGAACATTTGGTGCAGCGTGGCACAAATCTGGAAAACCTCCAAAAGATCCTTCGTCATTATTTCCGTAACTATTTTTGTAAAAATCATTATAGTTACGAGGAAATTTACCTGATGCGACTCCTGTAAAATTGGTCCAAGTATTTGTTCCAGTAAAAGGATTAGCTTCAGATTGTCCTCCACTATTATGATT
>NZ_DHEI01000087.1:36608-44014 GCF_002399805.1 Flavobacterium sp. UBA4854 | reverse complement strand
TTACTAACTCAGCTTTAGATCCGAATCTTGTTTCAGTGCTTCCATTTTGGTTGTAATCTCCAAAATCAAAATAATCTGTTGGGTCATATCCCATAGAAAAAGCTCCGTTTTGCGCTTTAGAAGCGGGTGGAAGCCAAATTGAGCCAATTCCGGCATTTCCCCATGCAATTACTTTGCTGCTTACGGTATTCCACCAATTTCCTCCAGATGGAACATCCCAGTAGAAAGCCTGCATCATAACGCCGCCGCCAGGATTGTCAACATATTTTCCTGTTGCAGAAGCACTCGAAACTCCCGTGCTAAAAGGTTTTCCGTCATGATGTGTAACATCAATTACTTTAAATTTTTGACTTTCAGCTTTTGCATCCGATTCATTGATTTCATTTTGAGAACACGAATACAATAGTCCGCTAAATGCCATAATAAGGCATAATTTTAAAATAGGTTTTTTCATAATAGATGTGGTTAAGTTAAATAGTGAGCTTTGTAATTTTTTAATTTAAAGCTTTAAAAAAGAAGATATTGCTATTTTTAGATACTATAAATTAATAATTGCGCATCTAAAGTAAATGTTTTTTGATTTAATTTTAATTTGTAAGAAAATAGTTCTTTACGAAAACGTTGTAGTGTTGAGAACTTTTTTTATGATGCTTATAATAAGCAGTTTATTTGCTGTTTAAAATCAAGATTTAAAGTCAATTAGAAAAATCCCTGTAAGTGATTTGAAAAAGCTGAAATAGATGATTTTGCAGATTGAAATCGAACTATCCTATAATTTTTTGTTAATAGTATATCCGATAGTTGGATTATGTAATTGAATTGTTATTTTTGTTCGTTATAAGTTACGAAAGAACTATACTTTAATTATTTATGTTTGACGAACATATATAGTTTCTGGGGGATTATCTAAAACAGGCTTACATTCAAATAAAATTTAAAATAATGCTATTAAAAAAATTACAGCTAAAAACAATTGATTACAGGTTTGCACTAACAATTTGTTTTTTTCTTTTTTTTACTTCAATCATCACAGCGCAAGAAGTTATTCCTGATGTTGTTGCTCAAAAGCCAGTTGAAACTCCTTCTGGCGGAAAAATGAAAATTGACGGAATTATCGCTACAGTAGGAGATTATATCGTTTTAGATTCTGATATCGACAAAGGATTTTTAGAAATTACTGCACAAGGTGGATCTGTAAAGGATATTACAAGATGCCAGATGCTTGGTAAACTTTTGGAAGATAAATTATATGCTCACCAAGCAATTCAGGATAGTATTATTGTAAGCGATGCTGAAGTTAGAAGTATGATGGAGGAACGTCTTAATTATATGACACAGCAAGTTGGAGATATAAATAAAGTAGTAGAATACTATAAAAAAGGTTCTGTTGAAGAATTTAAAACCTATTTTGCAGATATCTTAAAAGAGCAGAAACTGGCTAGTGAGATGAGGGATAAGATTGTAAAAGATGTTGAGATTACTCCAGAGGAAGTTCGTAATTTCTTTAAGAAAATCCCAAAAGATGAATTGCCAACTTTTGGAGCAGAAATGGAAGTTGCTCAGATTGTTGTTGAGCCAAAAGTTTCTAAAGAAGATAAGCAAAAAGTAATAGATAGATTAAATGCCATAAGACAAGATGTTCTTGAAGGTTCTAGTTTTGCTACAAAAGCAGTTTTATATTCTCAAGATCCTGGATCTGCTCCAAATGGAGGATATTACAAAATGACAAGAAAAACTCCTTTTGTGAAAGAATTTAAAGATGTTGCTTTTAGTTTACAGGCAGGAGAAATTTCGCAGCCATTTGAAACAATTTACGGATTTCATATTATTATGGTAGAAAAAATTAAAGGGCAAGAAGTAGAGCTTCGTCATATATTGATTTCTCCAACTGTTTCAGAAGCAGCTTTAAAAGAAGCTAAAGAAAGAATTACAAATATTAGAAATAAAATTGTCAATAAAGAGGTGACTTTTGCCGAAGCTGCAAGAACAGAATCTGATGAAAAAGAAACTAGAGCAAACGGAGGAACATTGGTGAATCCAACAACACAAGATACTCGTTTTGAGTTGACAAAAATGGATCCAACTTTATATAGCCAAGTTTCAAATTTGAAAGGAGACGAAGTTTCTCAACCACTTTTAAATACAGATGATAAAGGTAAAAAGACGTATAAGTTAATTACGGTTACAAATAGAATTGACGAGCATACAGCTGATTACGCTAAGGATTATACTAAAATTAAAGAATTGGCATTAAAAGAAAAACAAATCAATGCAATCGCAAAATGGTTTGATGCTAAAATTAAAGACACGTATATCAAAATTATTGGAGAATATAAAGACTGTACGTTTGCAAACAATTGGTTGAAAAAATAAGTTTTAATAAATAAATAAAAAGAGTTAGTTTTATGAATTCATAGAATTAACTCTTTTTAATTTTAAATACATTTATAAATGTCTGACGTAGCAGCAATTCACAATTTAGTTCAAAAAAGAAACGAATTAAAAAAAGAAATAGCGAAAATTATTGTAGGGCAAGACGCCGTTGTAGATCAAATTTTACTTTGTATATTTTCTGGGGGACACGCACTTTTAATTGGAGTTCCAGGTTTGGCAAAAACCTTAATGATAAATACTTTATCTCAGGCTTTAGGGCTAGATTTTAAAAGAATTCAATTTACGCCAGATTTAATGCCTTCTGATATTTTAGGAAGCGAAATTTTGGATGAGAATAGAAACTTCAAATTTATTAAAGGACCAATTTTTTCTAATATTATTTTGGCGGATGAGATAAACAGAACACCTCCAAAAACACAAGCTGCTCTGCTTGAAGCCATGCAGGAAAGATCGGTTACGATTGCAGGACAACATCATAAATTAGATTTGCCTTATTTTGTTTTGGCAACTCAAAACCCTATTGAACAGGAAGGGACTTATCCTTTACCGGAAGCGCAATTGGATCGTTTTATGTTTGCTATTAAATTAGAATATCCAACTTTTGAAGAAGAAGTTCAAGTTGTGAAACGAACAACTTCTGATGTTAAAACAGAAATTAACCCGTTATTTACTGCGCAAGAAATAATCGATTTTCAGCATTTAATTCGTAGAATTCCAGTTGCAGACAATGTTATTGAATATGCAGTAACTTTGGTAAGTAAAACTCGTCCAGATAATAGTTTGACTACTGATTTTGTAAAAAACTATTTAGATTGGGGAGCAGGACCAAGGGCTTCGCAAAATTTAATTCTTGCTGCAAAAGCACACGCAGCTTTTAATGGAAAGTTTTCTCCAGATATTGAAGATGTTCAAGCGGTGGCAACGGGTATTTTAAGACATAGAATTATTAAAAATTATAAAGCTGATGCTGAGGGTATAACAGAAGAGGTAATTATTAAAAAACTAATGTAAAATCTAAAATTTGCATTTATAGAAATCCTGACAATTTATTGTCAGGATTTTTGTTTTCAGAGACTCTAAAAAGGTCTTCAAGATGACGTTTTAAATCCCAACTATAACGTTATAATTACTTATTTAGAAAGATTCTTTGCGAAAATAGATGTAAAAACTTACTTGCTTTATAACATTGAATTTCGACTTTGTTAAAGAAAAGATTTTTAAATATTAATAATTCATTATTTTAATATAAAATTGATTTTTTGGCAAAAACAAGCACTGAAAATCGTTTTTTAACAATAATAATTTTTGAAAAGGCTTGTTCTATTAAATTTTTTTTAATTATCGTCTTTAATGCTTAAATTTGCCTCAAAAAAATAAATCCGCTTTTATTATGAATATTTATCAGGATTACATTCAAGAAATTGAAGAAAGAAAAAATCAAGGGTTACACCCTAAACCAATCGATGGAGCTGAATTATTAAGCGAAATCATTTCCCAAATTAAAGATGCAGATAACGCACATCGCGAAGACTCTCTTAAGTTTTTTATTTACAATACATTACCTGGTACTACAAGTGCTGCAGGTGAAAAAGCAAAGTTTTTAAAAGAAATTATTCTTGGTCAATCAGTAGTAAAAGAAATCACTCCAGCTTTTGCTTTTGAGTTGCTTTCACACATGAAAGGTGGACCATCTATCGAAGTATTATTAGATTTAGCTTTAGGTAATGACGCTGCAATTGCAAAAGAAGCGGCGAAAGTACTAAAAACACAAGTTTTCCTTTACGAAGCAGATACAGATCGTTTGGTAGAGGCATTCAAAAATGATAATGCAATTGCAAAAGAAATCCTTGAAAGTTATGCTCAAGCTGAGTTTTTTACAAAACTTCCAGAAGTAGCTGACGAAATTAAGGTAGTTACATTTATTGCTGGTGAAGGTGATATTTCAACAGATTTACTTTCTCCAGGAAATCAAGCGCACTCTCGTTCAGATCGTGAACTTCATGGGCAGTGCATGATTACTCCTCAAGCGCAACAAGAAATTAAAGCGTTACAAGCACAACATCCTGATAAAAGCGTAATGTTAATCGCTGAAAAAGGAACAATGGGAGTTGGTTCTTCTAGAATGTCAGGTGTAAATAACGTGGCACTTTGGACAGGAAAACAAGCTAGTCCTTACATTCCATTCGTAAATATTGCTCCAATTGTTGGTGGAACAAACGGAATTTCTCCAATTTTCCTAACAACTGTAGACGTTACTGGTGGTATTGGTTTAGATCTTAAAAACTGGGTTAAAAAAGTAGATGCAGAAGGAAATGTTATTCGTAACGAAAACGACGAACCAATTCTTGAGCAAACTTATTCTGTTGCTACAGGAACTGTTTTAACTATCAATATTAAAGAGAAAAAACTTTATAACGGAGATCAGGAATTGATCGACATTTCTAAAGCATTTACTCCTCAAAAAATGGAGTTTATCAAAGCGGGTGGTTCTTATGCTATCGTATTTGGTAAAAAACTTCAAACATTAGCTGCTAAAGTTTTAGATGTTGAAGCTCCGTTAGTGTATGCTCCTTCAAAAGAGGTTTCTCACGAAGGACAAGGTCTTACTGCTGTAGAAAAAATCTTCAACAAAAATGCAGTTGGTATCGCTCCAGGAAAAGTATTGCACGCTGGTTCTGACGTTCGTGTAGAAGTTAACATTGTAGGTTCGCAAGATACTACAGGTTTAATGACTGCTCAGGAATTAGAATCTATGGCTGCTACGGTAATTTCGCCAATCGTTGATGGTGCTTACCAATCAGGTTGTCATACTGCTTCAGTTTGGGATAAAAAAGCACAAGCTAATATTCCTAAATTGATGAAATTCATGAACGATTTTGGTTTGATCACGGCTCGTGACCCAAAAGGTGTTTATCATGCAATGACTGACGTAATCCACAAAGTACTTAACGATATCACTATTGATGAGTGGGCTATTATTATTGGTGGTGACTCTCATACAAGAATGTCAAAAGGTGTTGCTTTTGGTGCTGACTCAGGAACTGTTGCTCTTGCATTGGCTACGGGAGAAGCTTCTATGCCAATTCCAGAATCTGTAAAAGTTACTTTCAAAGGAGATATGAAAGGGTATATGGATTTCCGTGATGTGGTTCATGCTACTCAAGCTCAAATGCTTCACCAATTTGGAGGAGAAAATGTATTCCAAGGAAGAATCATTGAGGTTCACATTGGAACATTAACTGCCGACCAAGCATTTACATTTACTGACTGGACTGCAGAGATGAAAGCTAAAGCTTCTATTTGTATTTCTGAAGACGATACTTTAATCGAATCATTGGAAATTGCTAAAGGCAGAATTCAAATTATGATCGACAAAGGAATGGATAACGATAAACACGTTCTTCAAGGATTGATCAATAAAGCTGATAAGAGAATTGCTGAAATTAAATCGGCAGAGAAACCAGCTTTAACTCCAGATGCAAATGCTAAATATTATGCTGAAGTTGTAGTTGATTTGGATCAAATTGCTGAGCCAATGATCGCCGATCCAGACGTAAACAATGCTGACGTTTCTAAAAGATATACGCACGATACTATCAGACCATTATCTTTCTACGGTGGAGAGAAAAAAGTAGATCTTGGATTTATTGGTTCTTGTATGGTTCACAAAGGAGATATGAAAATCCTTGCTCAAATGTTGAAAAACGTAGAGGCACAAACAGGAAAAGTAGAATTTAATGCTCCTCTTGTAGTTGCTCCTCCAACTTATAATATTGTTGATGAGTTGAAAGCAGAAGGTGACTGGGAAGTTCTACAAAGATATTCTGGTTTCGAGTTTGACGATAATGCTCCAAAAGGTGCTGCGCGTACAGAATACGAAAACATGTTGTATTTAGAACGTCCAGGATGTAACCTTTGTATGGGTAACCAGGAAAAAGCAGCAAAAGGAGATACTGTTATGGCAACTTCAACTCGTCTTTTCCAAGGTAGAGTTGTAGAAGATACAGAAGGTAAAAAAGGAGAGTCATTACTTTCTTCTACACCAGTTGTAGTTTTATCTACAATTTTAGGAAGAACTCCAACATTAGCAGAATATACAACTGCGGTTGAAGGTATTAACTTGACCAAGTTTGCACCTTCTAATAAATCGTTAGTAATGTAATCTTACGATTATTAATATATCAAAAGCCCGAGCGATAAACTCGGGCTTTTTCTTTTTTAACTCTCCTATTTTTTGTAACTTGTCATGTTTAAAATAAAATAAAAAAAACAAAAAATAATATAGAACTTATGGCTTTTGATATCGAAATGATTAAAAAAGTGTACGAAAACATGCCAAATCGTGTTGATAAAGCACGAGAGATTGTTGGACGTCCACTTACGTTGACAGAGAAAATTTTATACAACCACCTTTGGGACGGAAATCCGACAAAGGCTTTTGGAAGAGGAGTTGATTATGTTGATTTTGCACCAGACCGCGTAGCTTGTCAAGATGCAACTGCTCAGATGGCATTATTGCAGTTTATGCATGCTGGAAAATCTAAAGTGGCAGTTCCTACAACGGTTCACTGTGATCACTTGATTCAGGCAAAAGTAGATGCTGTGACTGATTTGGCTAGAGCAAAAACACAAAGTAATGAGGTTTTCGACTTCTTGTCTTCTGTGTCTAATAAATACGGAATAGGTTTCTGGAAACCAGGAGCTGGAATTATTCATCAAGTTGTACTTGAAAATTATGCATTTCCTGGCGGAATGATGATTGGTACCGATTCTCATACTGTAAATGCAGGTGGATTAGGAATGGTGGCAATTGGTGTTGGTGGAGCGGATGCTGTAGATGTTATGTCTGGAATGGCTTGGGAGCTTAAATTCCCTAAGCTTATTGGAGTTAAGTTAACAGGTAAATTATCTGGTTGGACTGCTCCTAAAGATGTTATTCTTAAAGTTGCAGGTATTCTTACTGTAAAAGGAGGTACTGGTGCAATCGTTGAATATTTTGGAGAAGGTGCTAC
>NZ_DHEI01000087.1:30586-36369 GCF_002399805.1 Flavobacterium sp. UBA4854 | reverse complement strand
GTGGCTGATGCTGCGGATAAAATTGCTCCTTACTTAACCGGAGATCCAGAAGTATACGCTAATCCAGAAAAGTACTTCGATCAAGTTATTGAGATTAATTTATCTACATTAGAACCACACTTAAATGGTCCTTTTACTCCAGATTTGGCTACTCCTATTTCTAAAATGAAAGATGAAGCGGTTAAAAATAACTGGCCTTTACAAATTCAAGTGGGTTTAATTGGTTCTTGTACAAACTCTTCTTATGAAGATATTTCTCGTGCAGCTTCATTGGCAAGACAAGTTGCTGATAAAAATTTAAAAACAAAATCACAGTTTACAATCACTCCAGGTTCTGAAGTTGTCCGTTCTACAATCGAAAGAGATGGTTTTATTGACACTTTCCATAAAATTGGAGCAACTGTTTTTGCTAATGCCTGTGGACCATGTATTGGTATGTGGGATAGAGAAGGAGCAGAAAAAGAAGAAAGAAATACAATTGTTCACTCTTTCAACCGTAACTTCTCAAAACGTGCAGATGGAAATCCAAATACGTTAGCCTTTGTAGGGTCTCCAGAGTTGGTTACAGCTTTGGCTATTGCGGGCGATTTAAGTTTTAATCCATTGACAGATAAATTGATCAATGAAGATGGAGAAGAGGTAATGCTTGATGAACCAACAGGAGATGAACTTCCTGCTAAAGGTTTCTATGCTGAAGATCCAGGTTTTCAAGCTCCAGCAGAGGATGGTTCAAACGTTCAGGTAGTAGTTAATCCAGCTTCAGAACGCTTGCAGTTATTGGCTCCATTTGATGCTTGGGATGGTAAAAATATTACAGGTGCTAAATTATTAATCAAAGCCTTTGGAAAATGTACCACAGATCATATTTCTATGGCCGGGCCTTGGTTGCGTTTCCGTGGACACTTAGATAATATTTCAAACAATATGTTGATCGGAGCTGTAAATGCTTACAATCAAAAAACGAACTCAGTTAAAAACCAATTGACTGGTGAATATGATGCTGTTCCTGCAGTAGCTCGTGCGTACAAAGCAGCAGGAGTTCCTTCTATTGTAGTTGGAGATCATAACTATGGAGAAGGCTCTTCTCGTGAGCATGCTGCTATGGAACCTCGTTTCTTAGGAGTTAAAGCGGTATTGGTAAAATCTTTTGCTCGTATACATGAAACCAACCTTAAAAAACAAGGTCTTTTGGGGTTGACTTTTGCAAATGAAGCAGATTATGATAAAATTCAAGAAGATGACACAATTAACTTCTTAGATTTAACAGAATTTGCTCCAGGAAAACCATTAACTATTGAGTTTGTTCATGCAGATGGCACAAAAGATATTATCTTAGCAAATCATACATACAACGAAGGTCAAATAGGCTGGTTTGTTGCAGGTTCTGCATTAAATTTAATTGCTGCTGGAAAAGCTTAATATTTAGATTTTATATATTGAAAAAGCTCTGTGAAAACAGAGCTTTTTTTGTTTTGGTGCAAAATTTATAGATAAAATTAATTCCTGTTTGCTAAATTATTTTCTGATAAAACCCTAACTCGGTAAGGTCGTGTAGTGTCAAACTCATCAATAGAGATGCTATACACTTTTGATGAAGGAGATGTATAATAATTGGTGAAATCATATCCTCCAATAATGTATAATTTGTCATTAGTAAAATGCATTGCGGCAGATTTTAGCTCAAGCTTAATATAGTATTCTTTGATTAGCTTCGATTTTATATTGTAAACGAGCAGTTTTCCATCTTCAAACATATAAATAGTTTCATCATTGAATGTAACTGACGGATTTTCGAGTCGAGAAAGCAAAGTTGCTTCGCTTTTCCAGCTTTCATTTGTTAAATCAAAACTTTGAATCTCAGAAAAGCTTCTATTGTTGGTATTGCCAATTGTAAATATTTTATCACCAATCAAAACTCCCTTTACTTCTTGGGCTACGGGCATTTTTTCTAGCTCATACCATAGACCAGAAGTTAAATTGTACAAATGTACTTTATCAGTAAAAGTTTTTATGCCACTTTCAGTCGATCTTATTGAGCCACCCATAACAATGATGTTATCCTTATAAGTGAAAGAAGCAAAGTTTATAGCTTGATGTGGATTTGTTTTATCAATTGCAAGTGTATTTGTGTTTAGATCAAAAACTTCAATTTCGTTATCTAAATATTCGCGTTTTTTAATGAGCGGCGTTTTTTTTCCTCCTAAAATATAAAGTGTATTGTTGTAAAAATTTACATTATGATAAGCCCTTTTTTTTAAGTTTTGATTTGATTTCTCCCACAAATCTGTTTTTGGATCATAAACAAATAGATTTCCCTTGAAGAAAATTCTTTCAGCAGGATCGCCTCCAAGTTCTAGAAGATATCTGTTTGCAAAACCAGGGTCGCTAAATCTAGTAGGATCACCACCTATGTTTTTTCCTTTAATAGTAGTTAAAATATTCCATTGTTCGCTATTGTCACCTCCAACAACATAGATCTTGCCATTTGCTAATACAGAACCAAAAGAATAAATGCCATACTCTAAAGATGATCGTTCGGTAAAGTCAAGTTTGGATTTTAATTTTGACCATTTGGTATTGTTGACATTTACATTCTTTAAGGTTTCAATATCTTCTTCAAGCAAAATAGTATAATTTGATTTTTTTAAATCTATAACTGCAATTTTTGTTGCAATGTATCCGATATGGGAAATTTGAAGAGTATCGTTTGCATTTATTTTTTTATTCAATGCAAATTCTCCTTTGTTGTTTGTTAAAGTTCCAATTTGAGTGCCCAATGCATATACATTGGTATCTTCTATTGGTAAATTAGTGATTTTAGATCGAACAATTCCGCTTATTGTTTGCGCATTTGTAATAAAAGGCAATAAAAAGATAAGGTATAGTAGTTTTTTCACAATCAGATATAAAAATATTTTGTTTGAAAATCCTTTTAAAAATACAAAAAAATGGATTCAATTTTTCAGGTAAGAATACTTAATAGAGGTAATTTTAGTGTTAAAATATTTGAGTAAAATATAATAGGTGCAGAATTTTTTACTTCATACGTTTTGTAAATGTTTCTTGTCTTTACGTTTTAATTATGTCTTAAAAGGCATAAAGATTAAGATTCCTTAATATTCAATAAAATGCCTTGTATTTACAAGGCATTTTTTATTTTGACATTTCACATTTGAATTATGTTGCTAAAACTAGTTTCTTTGTGCTACATTATTTTGTGATAAAATTCTAACACGGCTAGGTCTTGTGGTTTCAAGCTCGTCTATAGAAATGCTGTATACTTTTTCTGATGGAGTTTTTATATATGTTGTAAATGTATGACCTCCGATAATGTATAATTTGTCATTTAAAAAATGCATTGTGGCTGATTTTAGCTCAAGCTGAACAAGATACTCTTTAATTTGCTTCGATTTTACATTGTAAGCCAATAATTTTCCATCCTCAAATAGATAAATTGTGTTGTTGTCAGAAGCGATTGCTGGATTTTCTAAACGTGAGAACAAAGTTGTTTCCTTTTTCCAAGTTTCGTTTGTTAAATCAAAACTCTGAATTTCAGAGAAACTTTTGCTGTCAGTATTGCCAATTGTGAAGATTTTATCGCCAATCAAAACTCCTTTCACTTCTTTGGCCTCAGGCATTTTTGCTAGTTCATACCATAAACCAGAAGTGATATTATACATGTGGACTTGGTCAGTAAAAATTTTTTGATTTTTTTCATTTGATTTTATCGAGCCACCCATCACAATAATGTTGTCTTTGTAAACGAAAGAAGCAAAATCTGCAGCTTTATGAGGATTGGTTTTGTCAATTGCAATGGTCTTTTTGTTAATATCAAAAACTTCAATTTCATTATCTAAATATTCAATTTTTTTGTTTGTAGATAGTCTTTTGCCTCCTAAGATATAAAGTGTGTTATCGTAATAATTTATATTATGATAAGCTCTTTTTTTAAATTTTTCAGCCGATTTTGCCCATGAATCTGTTTTTGGATCGTATATTAATAAATCGCCGTTGTAAAAGTTTTTACTGCCTTGAAAGCCTACTAATTGCAAGTACTTTTGCTCAAATTTAGGATCTTCGCTATCTATGCCTTTTTCTTTTAAAGTGTGTAACGCGTTTGATTCTTCACTGCTATCACCGCCGACCACATAAATCTTGTCATTTATTACTGTAGAACCAAAAGAATAAATGCCTGTTTCTAAAGACGCAAGTTGAGTAAAATCAAGTTTCGATTTTAATTTCACTTTTCGACTTGTAATGTCTACATTACTTAGGGTTTCAATATCTTCTTCAAGCGAAATAGTATTGTTTGATTTCTTTAAATCCTTAACCGCAATTTTTATAGTGATGTAGCCAATATGAGAAACCTGGAGCGTATCGTTTGCTTTTATCTTATTATTTAATGAAAACTCCCCATTCTCGTTCGTTAAAGTTCCAATTTGAGTGCGCAATGCATATATATTGGTGTCTTCTATTGGCAAATTGGTGTTTTGAGATTTAACAATTCCGCTTATAGTTTGTGCATTTACAATAAAAGGCAGTAAAATGATAATGTAGAGTAGTTTTTTCACGATAATAAGTTTTTGGTAAGGTTAAATTTAATCAAAAAACATGTCTTTTTTATAAAAAGCTGCTTTTCAAAAAGTTGGCTCAATTTCTATGCCGAGGCTGTTAATTTGAAGTAAAATAATTGTTAAAAATACCTATTTTTTTACTTTAATAAGTTAAATTCGCCTTTTAGGCAATATATTTGTCTTTTTTGAGTTGAGATTAATGTGAAATTTAAAGAAAGTGTAAAAACTTTAATAATAGAGTATGGTTTATCGGTTAATAATAGTGTTGTTTTTTTTCAGTGTTGGAGCTTTTGCGCAGGATAATTTTATTAAGCACAAAATTTCAAAAGGGGAAAATCTTTCAGTTATTGCCAAAAAATACGGGGTGAAAGTAAAAGATATTGCAGATGCAAATCCAAATGCTCCTAAAATATTAAAATTAAATTCGACACTCTTAATTCCAAATAAAAACAAAAATACTGCAAAGGCAAAACCTAAAAATGTTGAAGTTGCTGTAGCTGATAATTCTAGTGCTCCATCTAATACTTCAGGAATTCATGAAGTGGCATCTAAAGAAACGCTTTGGGGAATTGCTAAAAAATATAATCTTTCTGTTGATGATCTAAAGAAAGCAAATCCGCTTTTAGAAAAAGAAGGCTTAAAAATTGGACAACAAATTGCCATTCCTTCTAATAATGATGTGGCTTTGGCAAATGAAAAGCAACCTGAAACTTCTACTGAAGTCATTTCAACAGATGTGGAACTTGTGAGGGAAGTTAGGGCTAAAGAAACAAAATATGGTATTTCGAAGGAATATGGTATTACGGTTGCAGAGTTAGAACGCCAGAATCCATCGGTCAAAAGAAAAATGCCAGTTGGATATCTATTAAAAATTCGTGTTCCAAAAGAAAAAGCAGATGCAATTCAGGCAACGCAGACGCCACAAGAACCAAACGTTCAGACAGAAGTTGCTTCTAATCAAGTAGCAGAAACTCTTCCAGAGATAAAAAAGGATTCTTCTTTTGTTAGAACAATAGGAAATCATTCTGAGTTAATAGAACAGCTTATTGCTAATGCTACTGGAAATATCGGAACAAGATACAGATCGGGTGGTACAACTAAAGCTGGTTTTGATTGTTCAGGTTTAATGATTTGCACATTTAATAACTTTGATATTAAATTGCCAAGAAGTTCTATAGAACAATCACGTATAGGAACAAAAGTAAGTGC
>NZ_DHEI01000087.1:5892-30261 GCF_002399805.1 Flavobacterium sp. UBA4854 | reverse complement strand
GTCAATATTTCTAATCTAAAGGGTTTATTCCAGAAGTCAGACACATATTTGTTTGCTTTAACTTTTTTAATTTCATCAGTATCCAAAGTTGAAGAAAGCACGAAAATTTCGGTTCTTGCTTTTACATCCTCTGGTAATTTGTCAAATTCTTCCAAAAATTCAAAGCCATTCATAATAGGCATTTGAATGTCTAAAAGAATAATCAGCGGGTTTGCGGTCTGATTCTTTATAAGCCAGTCAATTCCTTCTTTTCCATTATTGGCAATACAGGCAGGATTAATATCGAGTCCTTTTTTAAGGAGTTTTTTAGTGACAAATTGGTCAATCAAATTGTCTTCTATGATTACAAATTGAGATCTATATGGCATATGAATTTGGTATTGTTACTATAAATTTACTTCCAACACTGCTTTCTGAGAAAACAAAAATATCTCCTCTAATATTTTCAACGGCTTCTTTTACAATATATAAGCCAAGTCCAGAACCTTTGTTTTTATTTGTTCCAAAATACATGTCGAAAATGTTAGCTTTATGATCGTCATGAATACCTATTCCGTTATCTGTTACTTCAATTTTATTTAAACCTTCACTAAAATAAGTTTTTATTGTGATAAACATTTCTTGTTTGTTGCAATCTGCATATTTTATAGCATTGGAAAGCAGATTGTTGATGATGATTTTTAAGCGGAGACCATCACTTTCGATCTGATCGACCATAAGTTCTTGGGTAAATTTAATTCTGTTTGCATTTTCAATATGCATTAACTGTAGAATAGCTTCATTGCATAGCTCTTTTAAACTTACTGGTTCCATGATCACTTCTTTTCTTTTATTTTTAGAGTAATCAATAATATCGCTAATAAACTGATCTTGTCTTGCAAGACTTTGATGCATCATTTGGAGGTAAGTTCGAACTTGGCGCACATCATCCTCCAGTGCTGTAATTTCAATAAGTCCCTTTAGTGAAGTTATCGGTGATCTCAAATCGTGCGAAGCACTGTAAACAAATCGGTCTAATTCACGATTTACAATAATAAGATTTTCATTTTTCACCTCAGTTTCTTTCTTTGAAACCAATAATCTTTTGACCATAATCGAATAATACATGCAAACGCTACAAATGATAATCAAAATGAAAACGATGTTTGTAATAATTAAAAAGTCTTTTATTTTTCGAGTTCCTTCTCCTAATGTGTTTGAAAAATTACGTTCATTAATAGTTAGTTGATCGCTTATTGCACTAATTTCTTTTAAGTATTTTTTTTGATCTTCAGGAGTTAATAAATTATGCTTGATTTTTGCGTTAATCTGTTGTCCAATGACAAACAAATTGAAAATTAACTTATCTCCTTGTCCCCATTCGTGTATGGCTTTAGATAAAAAGCTTACATTTTTGAAATTTTCAAATAGCCAAATAATATCGTCTAAGTCATCTTCTTTATTTCGTCCAATTAAAAAACCTTCTCTAGCAACTTTATTGTCTCCAGCTTTCAAAAGAGTAATTCTTGCAATGCCATCTCCTTGAGGTACTTTTAATTCCTCTAGATATAATTTCCATTGAGTGGGACTCTTGGTAAATAAATATGTAATTAAATGTCTTGATGCATCTTTTTGTCCTTTTGAATAATGCGATTCACCGTTTACATAAGCTCTATTGGCAGATAAGATTTTAATAGTAAAAAAATTGATGCATATTAGTAGGGCACATGATATAAAAACTATTAAAATAAGAATGAAAACATTTGGAAAACGAAAGTTTTTTAAAGCTTGCAATTTAGACATAATCTTAAAATTAGTAGGTTAATAAAAAAGTGCCTTATGCGTGTTTTTGTTAGCGAGAATAAATAATTATGGGCTAAATTAATCCATTGTTAAAAATTAAACACTTGTTAAAATATTTTGCTTTTATAAATGCTATTGAAATCATTATCTCAAATATAATAAAAATTATCCTATAATTTTTGTAAAAAATAATCGTGAAGAAAAAATATTTTCTATTTATTCTTTATTTTGTTTAACTTATTTGTTTTTAGAAACTTGTCTTATTTTAATGGGATTTTTAACAATTTAAAAAATTAAAATAAGAGATTTTGCAATCAATTTTGAGTAGAAAAGGAGAATCATAGAAGACTTAGAACAGAAAATAATAATAATGCTTTATTTTGTTTAAAGATTGCTGTTGATTTTATCGTTTTTTTTGTTAGAATTTAGCATAAATAATCAATCTTCTAAAAGCATATATCGATGGAACAGTTGGAAAATAAGTGTCTATTCTATTCTTAAATTCGGCTGTTAATAATGCAAACTCTTGTTCTTTTAATCTTTCTTGATAAACAGTTAATGCTGACCCTGAAATAAAATCGAAAAAGTCATCTTTTTTATTGGAAATTAAAGGGTAAACTTTCTCATAAAGAGTCAAATCTTTGCCACCATTTTCGAAAAGGATTTTAGCATATTCATCTAAAGTAAGTACGGGAGAAGGACGTGTCCAGTTTTTAAGGTACGATGCAAAAGGCTCTTCTTGTACCAATTGAAAAAGTATTTTATTAAGAATGTTTTCATTTTGCTGTGGCATTTGGACTGCTAGTTGTCCGCCTGGATTGATCCGCGAAATAATTTTCGGAAAAAGGTCATTATGATTATCAATCCATTGCAATGCTGCATTCGAAAAAACTAAATCCCATTTGGTTTCATCTTTAATTTGTTCCAGAATTGTGTTTTCTTCAAACTTAAGATTTTCATGGGTTGGTGCTTTTGCCAACATTTCTGCAGAATTATCAATGCCAAGAACAGTTGGATTGGTAAGTTTTTGGAACAATTTTTTGGTAAGCTCGCCTGTTCCACAGCCTAAATCAATAACTTTAAGATTGGGTTTGTCAATAATATGACTTGTAAGATCATCAAAAGGTTTAGAACGTTCTTCTTTAAATTCGTTGTATTTTTTAGGATCCCAAGTCATGATGTTGTTTTTATTTAAAATTAAGTAAAAATTTTAATGCTTCAAAACAAATGATAAATGTAGTTTCTGGAAAGTTTTTATCTTTTCAAGTAAGTATTTTGCTTACGAATTCAAGCGCTCAATTATATAAAAAAAAACTGCAAAAATATTTTGCAGTTTTTCAAATTCTATAAATTAAAAATTATTCAGATGTTTCAAGTGGTCCTAGTGTAACTACAGTTGCTGTTGTAGTAGGACATCCGTTATTGAAATAGAATGTCGCTGAACACGCTATGTCTGGTGAACATTGTTGATTACGAAATGGTAAATTTATTTTGTTGTTAGTTAAAATATATGGGTATGTTAATGTGCCTTGACTTTGGTTGTATAAGCTACTTGGATTGGTAACCGTAAATTTAGTTCCGTCTGACAGGCTTAGGTCTATTTTAGTAATATGTTCCCAAGTAATTTTGCAATTATTAGCAGTAGGAAGTGCTATTTCAAGGCTTCCTCCAGCGCTTCCCGTGCCGCTTCCTCTACAAATATATGACGCAGAAAGAATTGGGGTACAGCAAGCCAATTTTGTCACATTTACAGTTGACTGGCAAAATAAAGCTCCAGGTCCAGTTCCTCCAGCGGTAATCTGCCCTCCTGTAAAATTATTTCCAAATTTAACCGTTATTGTTGATCCGGTATTTGAAAGTAATTGAATGTTTACTGGGTCGTTTGTACTCCATTGGATATCACTTGGAACTCCAGTAGTATTTGTATAAGTGTATGTTACTTGTGAGCCAGCAAAAACTTCAGAAGTTCCTGCAACTGATATTGATGAACTTGTAATTTCACAGGTAGTTTGTGCAGCTTTACTTGTTAGTGAATTAGTTTTGGACTCTTCTTTGGAAGTTTTCGCAGTTTGTTTCTCGTTCTCATCATTTGAGCAAGCAAGAAAAGTTGCGCTTGTTAGCACTGAAATAAAGGCAATGCCTAAATAAATTTTTAAATTTTTCATAATTTATTATTTCCCTTTTGTGACATAATTGCCTTTAACGACGAAAACTTTAGGTACTAGATTTGGGTTAAGTTGTTCCGCCTTCCAGATTTTAACTTTAGATTTTACAATCCGCTCAATAATTTATTTGCAGCTATATCAAAGTACCTGAAATCACTATTGAAACGTTTGGTTAAATTTCTGAATTTATTAATTGATTAAAGCTTATATTTTGTTTGTGATAGCTGAATATTTTGTAAAAATATACCTCTGTATGTCTCAAATTTATGTAAATTAAATATTACAACATTACGTAAAGCCGTAAAGAGTAAGTTTTTATATGGTTTTTTTATCTTTTTTAAAAAATTATCAGTGAAGATTAAGATTTCAGAAAAAAGTATATCTTTAGCCAACCTAAACCAATAAAAATGCAAGAAAACGACCAAGAACATTTTAAAAGAGAACTCGGCCTCTTAGACGGAACCATGCTTGTGGTTGGCTCTATGATCGGATCCGGGATATTTATCGTAAGCGCAGATATTGCCCGACAAGTAGGATCGGCAGGATGGCTTACATTAATCTGGCTTTTGTCTGGATTTATTACTGTTGTAGCAGCAGTTAGTTACGGCGAATTAAGTGCTATGTTTCCTAAAGCAGGTGGGCAATATGTTTACCTGAAAGAAGCCTACAACAAACTAATAGCCTTTTTGTACGGCTGGAGTTTTTTTGCTGTTATTCAGACAGGTACTATTGCAGCTGTCGGAGTGGCTTTTTCTAAATTTGCTGCTTATTTGTATGAGCCCTTAAGTGACGAAAATATTCTTTACGAATTGGGAGCTTTTAAACTGAATGCAGCTCAGCTGGTTTCGATTTTTACAATTATTGTGCTAACTTTTATTAATAGCCGTGGTGTTAAAAACGGAAAAATTCTGCAAACCGTTTTAACTATAATTAAAATTTTATCTCTTGTTGGATTAGTCATTTTTGGATTAACGCTTGCTGCGAAATCTTCTGTTTGGGATGCTAACTGGGCAGATGGATGGAGCACAAGAATATTTGATAAGGAAAGCAATTCATGGCTTCCAATTAGCGGAACGGCTTTAATTTCTGGAATTTCAGCAGCAATGGTAGGATCATTATTCTCTAGTGATGCTTGGAATGGTGTAACTTTTATCGCTGGCGAAATTAAAAATCCGAAACGAAATGTAGGTCTTAGTCTGTTTCTTGGGACTTTTATTGTGACATCTCTGTATGTTGTGACAAATCTTATGTATTTGGCTGTAGTTCCGTTTGATGAGATTGCAACAGCAAAATTCGATCGTGTTGCAGTTGTAGCTTCAGATTATATTTTTGGAAATGTCGGAGCGTTGATTATCGCAATTATGATTATGATTTCTACTTTTGCCTGTAACAACGGATTAATTATGGCGGGTGCGAGAGTATATTATACTATGGCAAAAGATGGTTTGTTTTTCAAAAAAGCTGCTACTTTAAATAGTTCTAGTGTTCCGGCATGGGCACTTTGGGCACAATGTTTTTGGGCATCTGCCTTGTGTCTTACAGGAAAATATGGTGATCTGTTAGATTTTGTAATTATCATTGTATTGATTTTCTATATCTTGACGATTTACGGAATTTTTATTCTTAGAAAAAAGATGCCAGATTTAGAAAGGCCTTATAAAGCATTTGGGTATCCGTTTTTACCAATGCTATATATCATTGTAGCGACAGCAATTTGCGTATCGCTATTAATTACAAAATTCTCAACTTGCGGATGGGGAGTATTAATTATGCTAACTGGAATTCCAGTTTACTATTTGACAAAGCCAAACGAATAATATTTTTAAGTTGAAAAAACTACTTAATAAAAAGCATCTTGATTTTTCAAGATGCTTTTTTATTTTGAGTATGGCTTAATTATCAGAAAGATCATTCGTAATTCTTTCTTCTGTTGGTCTTAGGAAAAGAAGGTATACAATTAGAAGGATTCCGAATATTATAAAATCGGGGTTAAGAAATAAAATGATAAAAGCAGCGCCTTCTAAAACTGCCCATCGCATAATTGAGGCTGTTTGATAAATTGGCAGTTTATTTTCGAGTTTTAGTTTCGGATCAATTTGTTTTAATTGAGCCTTAAATAATATACTGCTCAAAACAAAGGCTAGAACTGGTATTGCAAGATAAATTATGGAAGCAGAATCAATAATAGGGAAGTGTAATTTTTCTAACGAAAGATCTCCAATAATGAAATAAGCAATAATTGTTCCTGCGCAAATACCAAAATGAATAATCTGTAAAGCTCTAATTTTTTCGGTCATGATGTGGTTAGATTTGAGGTTGATTATGCAAGTTAAGGCTAATTCTTTTTAAATAAATAAATTATGATTGCATTTTGTCGAATAGAATAATCTGTAAACAAAAAAAGACACTATAATTAGTGTCTTTTGAATGTAAATAATCGTTGTAAACTTAGTTATATTGTAACTGGTTCATCAACAGATTTTATAGTTGAATTAATAATAGACAAAGTAATTGGATCAGTTTCTCCAGAGAAGAAAGCGTCCAAAATTTCCTGAAATATAGGATTTGCATTCTCAACTAAAGAAAACAAAGTCATGCATGAGCGTAATTTTCGAGCATCTAAATCTCCAAAAATCCCATCAGCTGATTTCATTTTAAAAGTTAATAATAATTCTGAAATCTCGATTAAATGTTTTCCTAAAATAGGATGTTCCAAATAATCTGTAGCTTCTTTTAAGTCATTAATGGCATAAAGATTTGCAGTATCGCTTTTTCCTAAGCCTTTTATTTGCGGGAAAATGAACCACATCCAGTGTGTTTCTTTTTTCCCTTTACTGATTTCAGAAAGAGCGGTAAGATAAAGTTTGTTCTGTGCGTCTAAGAAACGCGCTAAATCATTGTTCGAATAAGCCATTACGGTGTTGTATTTTAAAAAAGGTTGCAAAAATAGTAAAAAAGATAGGTTTTGCCTAGTAAAAGGTTCATATAGTGCATGTTTTAACTTTTTAAAGAAGGAATATCTTACGTTGTTTTGAAGAAAAAATACTTCTTTTTAAAGATTCAATGCAATAAAAATCAAAGATTTCGATTGGTTCTTCTAAAGGTAAGATTGATCCTTGGCAAAACATCGCGAGCTGTTTTCGGAACCTGATGTTGCCAAAAGCTATTAGTAGTTCCAGCCATCAGTAAGAAAGATCCATGATGGAGCGGAATCTCAATTGGCGGAATTTCTTTCCTGAATTTATGGCGAAGTTTAAACATTCTTGTTTCCCCAAAAGTAACAGAAGCAATAACAGGATTTGGCCCCGTATTATGTTCTCGGTCGCTATGCCAGCCTACGCCATCATTTCCATTTCGATATAAATTGAGCAGGACGGCATTAAAATCAAGTTGTGTTTCTTTTTCCACACGCCCTCTAATTTTTAATAATTCATAAGTCCAATCTGGACCTTTTGGATCTGCGCCTTCGTTATCTTTGTCTTCGTACCATGCAATCATTCTAGGAACTGTATAAGTTTTATCGTAAACTTCCATTTCATGTTCTCTCCATTTGGTCTTGCGAAGTATTCTCTCATAAAAAGAATCAGATTCTTCTTTGGTGAAGAAGTTATCGATCAAAATTAATTCAGAATCTGGAATGTCGAATATTTTTTTCCCTCCCAAACCTGTAGTAAATAATTCGGTGTCGCTAAATAGTGTCATAATTTAGATCTTAGTTTTACAGCTCTATTTTATTGGTATTCGGTTTAGGAAATGAAAAGTTGTTTATTAAAGAATACTTTACGCGGATATTTTTCGGCGTAAGCAAAAATTAACTGATCAATATATTGATTGCTTTTATAAGGTGTAACGTAATTTTTAACTTCATCAGAATCGTTGATAGCTACATCTCTTGAAATATATCCCATTCCATAAAAATGACCGTTTTCTATCCAGATACAACTTCTTTCGTCTGCAGATCGTCCCTTGTCTATAATGGCAAAACTTGGTCTGTTATTCAATAAAAAAGTAATAGCATTATCGACTTGTTCATTGTGAAGCGAAACATCTGGCAATTCTTTTATTTCATTGTTATAGAAAAAATCACCCTCTTCAGGTCTTGAATATTTACAGAAGCGATGATCAATTTCAAATTGTTCTGCAAGACTTCGCAAGAAATGAATACCAGTATGTTGGTTGTTGAATTCATGAATACAAGTCTGAAATTTGCTCATTTTCCCGATTGCCAGATATTTATAGCCATTTCTGGCTTCGTATTGATAAATGCCAAATTTGGCTTCAAAACGTTTTAAAGCTCTGTTGTAAGTTGGCCAAAGTTTTTTGATTTCGGTGCATTCTAAAAGAAGTGCCATTAATTCGGTTGCACATACTTCAAAGGAAATTCCGTGAATATCTCTTAAAAAATGTTGCCTTTGTGGTTTAATGTTATTTCCTGTAAAATGTGAAGTGACACGTTTTTTTAAGTTAATTGCTTTTCCAACATAAATTACTTTTTTAGCCTGATTATAAAAATAGTAGACACCAGGTTTATCAGGTAAATTATTAAAATCGTCTGCAGGAAGATTTGGAGGCAATCGTTGATCTTCTGCTGTTTTTTTGATCATTTTATCAATTTCTCCAGCGTCATCCCATTCCAATAAAAGTGAAAATAATAAAGCTGTGGCATCGGCATCTCCACCAGCGCGATGTCTGTTTTCTAAAGATATATTTAAAGAATTGCAAAGATTTCCTAAACTATAAGACCCCAATCCAGGCTTGATTTTTCGAGCAGCACGAACTGTACAAAGCTTATTTGCCGCCCATTTAAAACCCGCTTGTTCCAGTTGGTGATGAACAAACGAATAATCGAAATTGACGTTATGTGCAACGAAAATTCTATCTGTCAGCATATCTAATACCTTCTCTGAAATATCATCAAAGATTGGCGCATTGGCTACCATTTCGTTATTGATTCCCGTTAATCCAAAAATAGAAGGAGGAATATCCTGCTCCGGATTTACAAGTGTTTCATAACGATCCAGCACATTTTTGCCATCATGAATAATGATCGCAATTTCTGTAATGCGGCTGCCACTGGCATTTCCGCCTGTGGTTTCAATATCGACTATAGCATATTCCGTATTTTTCATCTTTATATAACGTAAGTTGTTCTTTAGTTATTTAAAATTTAACACATAGGTTAAAGTTAAAATGGCGTCTCTACAAGCTAAAAACTATTTTTCTATGTGTTAAATCATTGTACTCATTTAAAATTTCATTCGGTGTCTCGGAAGATTAATTTCATGTCCTTGCGGATAAGGCGCACGATGCGTCAAACTAACATCTTCTTTTATCTGGCTTTGTGTTCTGTATTGATCTTTCGAATCCATATAGCGTGGATCTGGAATAAAAGGCATTTTTGCCATTTTTAGAATCGTAATGGTAGGAAAATGGTAATCAACCTCAACATTTCCTAACAAAAGATAACAACCTCCGCCTTGAAAAGGATGTTTTGCAAGACTATCTGGAAAATGCGCCGTATCAAAATAAGTGCCTTCATGATCGATCCAAGTTCCAAAATACATTGAACCTTTTTTGGTCGGAACGTGTTTTCTAGAAATTAAATAGGCCAGCATTCTAACTTGTCTTTTATGATGTTTTACCAAATCTTTGGCCATAATATCGCCGCGATGTTTGGTTTGTAAAAGATCGAAAACCGTACATGAAATAGGAAAACTTAATAATTCGATTTCATCAAAAGCATCTTCAAAAACAGAACGTTCCAAAACTGGTAATTTGAATTCTTTTATTGGTTCTTGCAAAAGCATCAAATCGCGATTTTCAGGTTTAAAATTGTTTAAAAGCAAACTCGCACTTATCAAAAGTTGATTTTTTGTTTTTCCTGTAAAGTTAAAAGCGCCAATAAAAATCAATATTTTAACGCCTTCAATTCCAATCGGAATGCGATTGATGAAATTTTCTAAAGAAAGATAATTGCCATTTTTTGTTCTTTCTGATTCTATTAAATGAGCAATTTTAGATTCTAAACTCTGCAAATGCATAAAACCTAAATAAATATCGGTTCCGTACAAAGTGGTTTTATATTCGCTTTTATTCACACACGGATTATGAACGGTTCCGCCCGACATTCGCGCTTCGTGCACATAAACTTCAGTTCTGTAAAACCCGCCTTGATTGTTGATTACCGCTGTCATAAATTCTACAGGATAATTGACTTTCAAATACAAACTCTGATAGCTTTCAACCGCATAAGAAGCCGAGTGCGCTTTGCAAAAAGAATAACCCGCAAAAGATTCAATCTGGCGGTAAATTTCCTGACTCAAAGCTTCTGGATGTCCTTTTTGCGCACAGCTTGCAAAGAAATTGTCTTTTACTTTTTGTAAAGCTTCCAAAGATCGCCCTTTTCCTGACATGGCGCGACGCAGAATATCTCCATCAGGAGCGGGAAGTCCGCCGTAATGTTGGGCGATTTTAATAACATCTTCCTGATACACCATAATTCCGTATGTTTCGCCAAGATGTTCTCTAAAAACTTCATGGAAATACTCAAACTGATTTGGGTTATTATGACGAAAAATATACTCTTTCATCATTCCAGATTGTGCAACTCCAGGGCGAATAATAGACGAAGCGGCAACAAGAATTTTATAATTATCACAATTCAATCGGCGTAATAATCCACGCATCGCAGGACTTTCGATATAAAAACAGCCAATCGTGTTTCCTTGCGCTAGATAAACATTGCACGTAGCTTCATCTTTAGAAATAGAAGTATTGCGAATGTCAACTTTTATACCTCGATTTTTTTCAATTAGTTTTACGCTATCATCAATATGTCCGATACCGCGCTGGCTTAGAATGTCGAATTTGTCAAAACCAATTTCTTCGGCAATATGCATATCAAAAAGCACAATCGGAAATCCTTTTGGAGGCATTTCTAATGGTGTATAATTGGTAATTGGTTCTTCAGAAATAATGATTCCGCATGCATGCATACTGCGCTGGTTTGGATATTTCTGCATCATAAAACCATATTCTTGAACCAATTTCACAATCTTATTTGTGGGATGAAGTTCTTCTGGATTTTTTGCCAATAGATCTAATTCTTCTTTCGGAAGACCAAAAACTTTTCCAACTTCCCTGAAAATAGAACGGTATTTAAATTCGACATTAGTTCCGCAGAAAGCAACATAATCTTTGCCGTATTTTTCGAATATATATTCTAAAATAACATTACGTTCCTGCCAGCTCCAATCAATATCAAAATCGGGTGGCGTTTTTCGGTTCAGATTTAAAAAACGTTCAAAATATAGATCAAGTTCTATTGGACAGATATCAGTAATTCCGAGGCAATAAGCAATAATACTGTTGGCACCGCTTCCGCGACCGATGTGCATAAATCCTTGACTATTGCTGTATTGAATAATATCCCAAGTAATTAAGAAATAAGCGCTAAACTTTAATTCGTCAATAACTTTTAATTCTTTTTCTACACGTGCTTTTGCTATTATATTTTCTTTTCCATAACGGCTTTCAAAACCTTCGAGAGCTAAACCAGTAAGCATTTTTATATCTTCTTCACGGCTTTTGGTAAAGAATTTTTTGTTTTGAGGGACACCAAATTCATATTGAAAATTACAATTGTCAATGATGTGCTGTGTGTTAGAAATGATTTCAGAATATTTTTCGTAGAAAGGTAAAAGAGCTTCTAGAGGTTTTATAAAATCTGAAGTTTTACAATAATCCGCTTCGGTAAGTTTTGACAGAATAATATTCGTGTCAATAGCGCGAAGTACTTTATGAAGATTATATTCTTTTTTACTGCTAAAAGTCACGGGCTGTAAAACCACCATTTTGGCAATTTTATTTTTATGTTTTGAAGTCAAAAGACTTGAAACTTCTTCAGGACGAACTCCGATAAATTCATTTTCATAAAGTGTTTCAGGAGCATTTTCTAAAGTATAAATCACAAAAGCCGATTCAAATTTTGGAGCTCGTAAAGGCAGAGTTTCTCCGCTGAAATTATGTTCCGTTAAAAAACGATTCATTTCAGCTAAACCTTTTGCGTTTTTAGCCAAACCAATATATTTGAATTGATGATTACAACGAAATTCCATTCCAACCAAAGGCTTAATTTCGTTTTTTTTACAATCTCTTATAAAATCATAAATTCCAGTTACCGTATTAATATCAGTCAATGCCATTGCTTTTACGCCGCAAGAAACCGCTAGACCAACAAGATCTTTCAACGGAATCGTGCCATAACGCAGAGAATGATAAGAATGACAATTAAGATACATGATTTATTTAGTGCGTTTTAAAATTTCGTCTTTAGTATTAGGTTTGAAATGAGCTCCGGCACAGCGCATAACGGCATCAAAACCGTAACGGCTTTTCATTTTATCCATAGCAGCATAAAGCGCCAACATTTCCTGAGTATCTTCAAAAAGATCAATTTGATACGTTCCGCGCACCAATCCGCTAAAGCGAACACCAATCAAGCGGAGACGCATACGTCGCTGATATACTTTTTCAAAAAGCTCCATTACAGTTTTAGTTAAAATATGATCGGCAGAAGTATAAGCAACGCGGCATTGTTTGGTTTCGGTATCAAAATTGGCGTAACGAATTTTAACCGTAACCGTAGAAGTTAGCCATTGTTCTGAACGTAATTGGAAAGCCAGTTTTTCGACCATTCCCAAAAGCACTCTTTTGAGTTTTGCAATGTCAATGGTGTCTTGAGAAAAAGTGTTTTCTGTCGAAATAGATTTTCTTTCGCTATAAGGTTCAACGGGCGTATGATCGATTCCGTTAGCTTTTTTCCAAATATCTAAACCATTTTTACCGATCATTTGCTGTAAAATCTCAGCAGGCATTTCGGCCAAAGTTTGAATTTTACGAACGCCAATTCGGGACAAAAGTTGAAAGGTCACCGTTCCGACCATTGGTATTTTCTGAATCGAAAGCGGATTTAAAAAGTCTTGTACTTCTTGTTCAGGAATTTGAAGATTCCCAACTGGTTTGCCTTCTCCGGTAGCAATTTTAGAAACCGTTTTATTGATAGATAACGAAAAACTAATAGGCAATCCCGTTTCTTTAATCACTTTTTGCGCCAATTCATCTGTCCATTTATAACTTCCATGAAAACGGTCCATTCCTGTAATATCGAGATAAAATTCGTCGACACTTGCTTTTTCTAAAACAGGTGCTTTTTCTTGAAGAATTTCAGTGACATCGTGAGATAATCGTGAATACAATTCCATATCTCCTTTCATGATTTTTGCCTGTGGGCAAAGTTTCATTGCCATTGCAATAGGCATTGCAGAACGTACACCAAATTTGCGCGCTTCATACGAACAAGAAGCCACAACGCCACGATCGCCTCCGCCAATAATAAGCGGAATTCCGTTAAGTTCAGAATTGGTGAGTCGTTCGCAGGATACAAAAAAGGTATCCAAATCCATATGTACAATTGCCCGTGCCATTTTTTCCTTTTGTTTTTGTATGAAACAAAATTAGTACAGGTGGTAACAATTTTTTGTATATTTGCTGTTCCAAATTATAACAAATTAATTATGTCCTTATTTTCAGACAATATCAGAGCACTAAGGGTTAAGCATAAAATATCACAAGAAAAATTAGCTGAAAACCTAAGTATTACAAGAGGAAGATACGTTAAATACGAAGACGGAACTTCGGAAGCACCGTATGACATTTTAAAGAAGATTGCATTGTATTTTCATATGAGTATCGACTTGATATTATCGGTCGATATCCGTAAAATTGATGTGCAAAATTTGATAAAACTAGAAGGCAATCGACTTATTTTACCCATTCAAGTAGATAGTTTTGGAGAAAATTTTATTGAAATTGTATCTCAAAAAGCAAAAGCAGGTTATCTAAACGGATATGCTGATCCAGAATATATTGAAAGTTTACAGCAAATTACACTTCCATTTTTAGGTCCTGGAAAGCACCGCGGATTTCCCGTTGAAGGCGATTCAATGCCTCCACACGAAGATGGTTCTATTATTATTGGCCGTTATGTGGAGAAACTGGGAGAGGTGATGGACGGAAAAACCTATATTCTTATCACTAAAAATGAAGGAATGGTCTATAAACGTCTCAACAAAAATAAAAAGAATGCTTTGGTTTTAGAATCTGATAACAGTTTTTACCCAAATTATGAGGTGAAAGCTTCTGATATTTTGGAGATTTGGGAATACGAATGCAACATCGGCCGTTCGGATAAAAAACAGGAGACGACAGAAACTGGAGCAATGAAAGATTTGCTTTTGGAATTGAAAAGAGAAGTTCGAGAGATCAAGAATAATACTTCGAATACGTAAAAAGAGTTTTTGCCACTCCCGATAGCTATCGGGATTCACAGATTAAAAGGATTGTTTTTCGCCACGACCCGAGCGATAGCGAATAGGCGAAGCAATTGCACAAATTTTCACAAATTTGTTATTCAAAATATAATCAACATAATTCGTGAAAATTTGTGCAATTCGTAGCAAACAAACTATACAAAGTAGTAAAAAAAAACTTTTAATCTGTGCAATCTGTGGCTTTAAAAACTTTGTGTCTTAGCGTCTTAGTGGCAAAAAAACTTAAAAAACTTTCGCAAATCCTAATCCATATTGCTGCCCGTTATAAAAAGGCATTATCATAGAAGTCGATTTATTTTCGGCTGATGATTTGAACAATTTCTTAGTGATATACGGATTAATCCAATAAGCAATTTTGGTACTTAAAATTCCTATTCCAGCTCCAGCAGCAACATCAGTTAACCAATGGCGATTGTTGTAAATTCTGAAAAGTCCGGTTCCTGTTGCAACGGCGTAACCTGCAATTCCATACCAAATTGATTTGTCTTTATATTCTTGATATAGAAATTCGGCGCCCATAAAGGCCGTTGCAGTATGTCCGGAAGGGAAGGAGTTGTTGGAACTTCCGTCAGGTCTTTCTACATGAGAAATCGACTTTAAACCTAAAACCGTTGTTGCCATAATGGCGTAAGAAGTTACCAATATGACAGAGCGATCCCGCATATTATTTTTTCCTTTTACACCAAAAGCATTTAAAGCATAAACAGATGCAGCGGGTGCATATTGAGAGAAGTCATCAATTGTGATTTTTTCGTCAATATCTTCGGTTACTTCCGCTTTAATTTGATGATTAAAACTCAAAAGCTGATCACTTTCCAAACCAATTACGCCGTAACCAATTAAAACCGATGGAATAATTAATTGTTTGTAATTGAATTTTAAATGATTAGAAGTACTGTCAATTTTTGTAATCGAATCGTTTTGCTGTGCATTTGCAGAAAATAATCCGAATAGAGACACTAGGAAAATCGTTTTGTGGAACATTGTTATAGTCGTTATATTTTGCAATATTAACGAATGTTCGACCTTAGTATTTTGGGCTTAATTGAACCTTAAGCGAATATTAATCAATGCAATAGCGATATCAAAATATCAATAACAATTTCAAACTTTCAGCGTAAACCAAAAAGTACTTCCCAATCCTAAATTACTTTCTACTCCAACGCTTCCGTTTTGGGCTTCAATGAATTCTTTGCTAATTGCTAAACCTAATCCAGTTCCAGATTTCTGACTTCCTGGAATTTGAAAATATTTATCAAAAACTTTGTCTTTATATCTCGTATCAATTCCTTTTCCAGTATCAATTACCTGAAAAACCATCTGATTATTTTCTTCTTTTAACTTAATGAGAATTGTACTTTTTTCAGATGAATATCTGATAGCATTCGACAAATAATTAATCAAAACCCAGCCTGTTTTTTCGGCATCTGCTTTTACGTTTTTGAGATTTTCATCGGCATCAACAATTAACTGAATTTGTTTTTGATCAGCCTGAACTTTTACAGCTTCTACGGCATATTTTACAATTTCATGCGGATTGCTTTTGCCAATATTCAACTGAATATTTCCTGTTTCTAATTGTGACAAATTGAGCAATTCGCCCGTAATTTTCAACAAGCGCTGACTGTCATCTTTTATACTTTCAACCAATTGTTTCTGGTCATCGTTCATATCGCCTGTTTTCGCATTTTCAAGCAATTGAAGGCTTAATTTTATAGAGGCAATTGGTGTTTTTAATTCGTGTGAAACTGTGGCAATAAAATTGGTTTTAGCAAAATCCAATTCTTTAAAAAGTGTAATATTTCGAAGAATAATTACATCACCAATGTTGATTTCTTTTTCTTCACCAGTTGGTGTTATCGTGATATTGTGAATTTCTTTTTCGAAATAACTTTCTTTTCCGTGAGCAAAAATTTTGAGAGGTTGTTTTTTCGGCGTTTCCTTTTCTTTTAGAATTAAAGAACGAATTAAATCATTCGAAACCGCCAATTCAGAAGCAGATTTTCCAATAATATCTTCCGATTTCAAACCAATAATTTTAAGCGCTTCATCATTCACAAACAAAACAATTCCTTCGTTGTCTAAACCAATAATCGGATCGTTCATATTATTGATAAGCGTTTCCAGTCGTTTTTTCTCAAACAGAAGTTTATAAACGTTACTGTCGTGATATTCTTCGAGTTTTTGCGCCATCGTATTAAATGATTTGGCAAGATCTCCAAATTCGCTATGACTCGTAAAATGAACACGTTCTGAATAATTTTTATTGGCAATTTCCTTAATACTCAAGGTTAATTCCTTAATTGGATTCGCAATATTATTCGGAAGATTAACCAATAAATTAAAGGCAATTAAAAAGCACAAAGTCCCTACAATCGCAATCGACAAATTAGCTGTTTCCGCTGATTGTTTGGCGATGTCACTTTTCTGCTTTATAGCGTCGAGATTCAGTTTCATGATTGCAAAAATATCCTGACGAATTTGTGCTTTTACAGTTTCATCAGCATCATTTTTAGCCAAAAGAGCGAAACTTTCTTTCAGCTTTTCGGTTGCTTGTTTTTCGCCTGGTTCTGTAATATTTCGGATTTGCTTTTCGAGATTTTCCTCAAAATTCTGAATCGTTTTCTTTGAATCTGATTTTATTCCATCCAAAGCAAAAATCATATTTCGCGAATATTCCAGCGTATTGTAATTGGATTTCAGAATATTCTCAGTGTCCTGCTTAATCAGAAACACAGAGTAAGCACTCACTAACGAGAGAATGATGATCATTAAAAATAACAATCCAACACCCAGATTCAATTTGGTTTTAATTCTCATGACGTTTATTTAAAACAAGTTTTTTTTATTTGAACCATTAAGATATTAAGGAAATTAAGCTTTGAACTTAATGAAACTTACAAAGAGAAAATTAAGTATAGCCTTTATTTTCTTAATATCTTAATGGTTAGAAAAATTACGACAGTATAACAAGATCAACATTTGATAACGACAATTTATTTAACAGACGCCTGAAAATTGTGGTAGACAAAATTACTTTAAATAAATTCAAATGCGGTTTCCCGATGCAGACAGTTGTAATTTGTTTTTCCTCGACAGTTGTCAAAATTGCATTGGCAATATTCGAATTTTCTAACTTAATAACTTCAGCACCCAATTGCACTGCGAGTTTAAAGTTATTAATTAAATGCCTTTGTTTATCAAGTGCAATTCTTGTACTGCTTTCTTGCGGAGTTTCGACATACAAAACATACCAAGTCCCGTTATAATAACTTGCCAAACGTGCTGCTTTTCTGATCACAATTTTAGCCGTTTTGTCGTTACTGCTAATGCAAGCCAACAATTTTTCATGACGCAAAGCATGCAGATTCGGAACTTCGCTTTCTACTTTTCGTACGACCTGACTTGCTACTTCTTTCAAAGCCAATTCACGTAACTGGAGAATTTGTTCCGATTTGAAAAAGTTCTGTAAAGCGGTCTGAATTTTATCTTCCGTATAAATTTTACCTTCTTTTAAACGCGCAATCAAATCTTCTGAAGTCAAATCGATATTTACCACTTCATCCGCCAAACGAAGAACATTATCCGGAATTCTTTCCTGAACGTCAATATTTGTAATACGTTTTACATCTTCGTTTAAACTTTCAATATGCTGAATGTTTACGGCCGAAATCACATTAATTCCAGCTTCCAAAATCTCCAGGACATCTTGCCAGCGTTTTTCGTTTTTGCTTCCCTCAACATTCGTATGCGCCAATTCATCAACGATAACCACTTCTGGTCTAAGGTTGATGATGGCTTGAACATCGAGTTCTTCGAGTTCTTTTCCTTTATAAAAAATAGTCCGTCGCGGAATAATCGGTAAACCCGCTAATAATTCATGAGTTTCCTTTCGCATGTGCGTTTCGATGTAGCCAATTTTTACATCGATTCCATTTTTCAATAACGAATGCGCTTCCTGAAGCATACGGAAAGTCTTGCCTACACCGGCGCTCATTCCAATGTAGATTTTAAATTTCCCTTTTCTTGATTTCTGAATCAGATCCAGAAAGTGCTGTGCGTTATTTTCGTTTTCCATGTTTTAGGTTTTTGCCACCAAGGCGCTAAGACACTAAGTTTTTTTGTTTCACGCAGATTTATAAAGATTTAAGTAGATATTCGCAGATTATTTTAATTAAAAATCGAATTAAATCTGCTATAATCTGTAGAATCTGCGTGAAATAAATTTTTAAATCTTTTTTCTAGAAACTAATAGCTAATGTTGTTGTCACATACGTATTTGTATCCGTTGGAAGATTGTCTTTATTTGTGAAGATTTGATCTTTGCTTGACAGATTTCTCGCTTCAATTCTAAACATAACATTATCAGTAATTAAGTAATCAAAGTTAGCTGAAAATCCGTAAGTTTTAAATCCGTTTGGAGTTTCTGTGGCGATAATTACGCCTTTTTCGTCGCTGTAATATTCACCTCGCGCAGCCAACTGAATTTTATCTGTCGGTTTGTATTGCAGAATCAAAACAGGCGAAAACCACGTGTCATATTTGTTACTATTTTTAGCCGATTGCTGCGAACCAATATCGAAACCAGCTGTTAGATTTGTTTTGTCTGTTACTTTAAATTGTCCGTAGAAATTATTAAAGTAACGCCATTTTTTGTCAATATCAGGCTGTTCGTTTCCTGCATATGTACTCCAATTTAAAACTACTTTATCAGTAGGTTTAAACGTAACCTGTGTTCCAAAAGCCGGTGTTTGATTTCCGTCGATTTTCTGAATTCTCTGCCAGCCGTTTAGATACATCGCTGCTAAATACCATTTACCAGAATCAGAAGTATAGCCAATTTTTACGCCTGCTTCATAATAAGGTGAATTCTCAGCCAGAATGCTTCGAGTTAAGTTCGCACAGTCTTTTCCAATGGCACTTTCAAAACCAATATGCGAAGGCATAATTCCCGCATCAATCCATAAATCATGTTTTTGTGAAATCTTTACACCAACATTCGCCTCATAAATATTTTTCAATAAATCCTGTTCAGCCGACATATTATATTGTGCGTAAGTTCCCGCCATCAGCGCAAAATTCCCTCGGACATTTCCTTTCGAATAATTCACTTTCGCCAAACCCAAATTTAGATTCACTTCATTACTTCGGTTATAATTATAAAAAAAGTTTGGCCGTGTATGATTTTCTGGTTTCCCGAAATCATAACTATAATAAACATCTACATATCCCGAAAACGTAAACGGATTTTTAGATTCTTCTTGTGCATGTAAATTGCTAAAACCAAAAGTGATTAAAGCAGTAAGTAATATTTTTTTCATAAGTCATTGCGAGAAACGAAACGATCGTCCTCATTAATTAAATTAATATTTAGTAGATTTTTAGGAGCTATTTCCCGCTATCCATTTCAATCTTTTTCTGGTCTCGTTAAAAAAACGAGACCAGAAAAAGGATTTCCACTACTATCGGGGCTAGGGCATTTGGGGTAAAAAGGCGTTTTCGTTTCCTGAAAGGTTTTCAAAACCTTGTAGGTATTTAATTTTTTACGTTTTTGATTCAACGTTTCGTTTTGTCATTTCGACGAAGGAGAAATCACACTAGAAATTCCATCTAGTGAATCGCCAATCTTTGTCATTTCGACGAAGGAGAAATCTTCGCTGCTAGATCGCCACAGATTTGACATTCTTTGCGGAGCTTCTTGCGAAGATTTCTCCTTCGTCGAAATGACAAGAATGCGCATAGAAAAACTTAGTATCTCAGAATCTTAGCATCTTAGAGGTTTAGCGAAGCGCATCCAACGCCACATTCAATTCTAAAACATTAATCGTTTCAGGACCAACAACAGCTGTATTAATTTTAGATTCTACCAAAGCTTTTACTTTCGCTTCAGCTAAATTTCGTTCTTTAGCCACACGTTTTACTTGAACCAAAGCCCCTTGTGGAGAAATATTCGGATCTAAACCGCTTCCTGAAGCTGTAACCATATCAGCTGGAATTTCAGCTTTTTTCAAATACGGATGAACGACAAGGAAAGTGTCAATTCTCTTTTGAACCAAAGCTAAGTATTCAGCATTGCTTGGGGCTTTATTGCTTCCGGCACTTCCTGCAGCATTATAATCAACAGCCGAAGGCCTTCCCCAGAAATAATTTGATTTATTGAACTTCTGTCCAATTTTTTGATAACCAATCACTTTTCCGTTAACTGAAAGCGTTTCTCCTTTTCCTTGATTAGGAGCCATTTGTGCGATTCTGTAAATCGCAAGAGGATAAATAACTGCGAATAAGATTAAAGTAACCGCAGTAAGTTTTATGAGTGAAAATATAGATTTCATTTTTTTTATTTTTAAGATTCTGAGTTGCTAAGTTTCCAAGATGCTAAGAAAAAAACTTAGAGTCTTAGCAGCTTAGCGTCTTAGTAACTTCTATTTACATAAATAAGGCAACAACTAAATCGATTATTTTTATTCCGATAAAAGGAACAATTAAACCACCTAAGCCATAAATCAAAAGATTACGTTTTAAAATGGCACTCGCTCCAATCGGGCGATATTCAACACCTCTCAAAGCCAGAGGAATCAAGATCGGAATGATAATCGCATTGAAAATTACAGCCGATAAAATGGCACTTTCTGGACTATGCAAATGCATAATGTTTAAACCTTGCAGTGCTGGAATAGCAGTAATAAAAAGAGCAGGAACAATCGCAAAATATTTGGCAACGTCATTCGCAATTGAGAAAGTAGTCAAAGTTCCTCGAGTCATTAAAAGCTGTTTTCCAATTTCGACAATCTCGATTAGTTTTGTTGGATCATTGTCAAGATCGACCATATTTCCGGCTTCTTTTGCAGCTTGAGTTCCGCTGTTCATGGCAACACCAACATTAGCTTGCGCAAGGGCAGGAGCATCATTTGTTCCGTCACCCATCATGGCAACTAAGCGTCCTTCGGCTTGTTCTTTTCGGATGTAGTTCATTTTATCTTCAGGCTTTGCTTCGGCAATAAAATCATCTACTCCAGCTTTTTCGGCAATAAACTTAGCTGTCAGCGGATTATCACCCGTAACCATAACCGTTTTGATTCCCATTCTGCGTAAGCGCTCAAAACGTTCTTTCATTCCGGTTTTAATGATATCCTGCAATTCGATAACACCTTGAATTTCGTTGTTTTTGATCACAACTAAAGGCGTTCCTCCGTTAGAAGAAATTGTGATTACCTGTTGTAAAGTATCTTCAGGAAAAGCCTTTCCAGCTTGTTCTGCAATTTTTTTAGCAGCGTCCTGTGCACCTTTTCGAATATTGGTTCCATCTCTTAAAACAACACCCGAAGTTCTGGTTTCAGCAGTAAATTTGATTGTGTGTGAGATGTCAGAAGTTGTTTGTAAAAAGCTGGCTTTTGCTTCATTTTTTACATCTATCATTTCGCTTAATTCTAGAATACTTTTTCCCTCTGGAGTATCATCGGCAAGTGAACTCAATACAGCAGATTTAACGAAATCTTCAAAAGAAATGCCTTTTGTTGGATAAAAATTGGTTGCTTTTCTGTTTCCAATTGTAATTGTTCCTGTTTTATCCAAAAGCAAAACGTCAATATCTCCAGCTGTTTCAACCGCTTTACCCGATTTTGTAATCACGTTGGCGCGCAAAGCTCTGTCCATTCCCGCAATTCCAATCGCAGAAAGTAATCCGCCAATTGTCGTTGGAATCAAACAAACGAATAGCGCAATAAAAGCAGCAATAGTAATAGGAGCGTTGGCATAATCAGCAAAAGGTTTTAAGGTAACGCAGACAATCACGAAGATTAAGGTAAAAGCAGCTAACAAAATAGTCAACGCAATTTCGTTTGGTGTTTTCTGACGGCTCGCACCTTCAACCAAAGCAATCATTTTATCCAAAAAGCTTTCGCCAGGTTCTGAAGTTACTTTTACTTTGATTTTATCTGATAAAACTTTTGTTCCTCCCGTAACAGACGATTTGTCTCCGCCTGCTTCACGAATTACAGGAGCACTTTCTCCCGTAATAGCACTTTCGTCGATTGTAGCCAGACCTTCGATAATTTCTCCATCAGCAGCAATTAAATCGCCGGCTTCACAAATGAAAATATCGTCTTTTTTTAATTGAGAAGAACTAATGTTTCTGATTTCTCCATTTGGCAAAATCTGTCTTGCAGGAGTTTCTTCACGGGTTTTTCTTAAACTGTCGGCTTGTGCTTTTCCTCTGGCTTCGGCAATAGCTTCGGCGAAATTGGCAAACAAAAGCGTTACAAATAAAATTAGGAAAACAATTAAATTGTAAATAAAACTACCCTGATCTGTTGCGCCCATTAAGATCGAAACGCAAACGGCAAACATAATGGCAGTTCCAATTTCTACGGTAAACATTACCGGATTTTTGACCATCATTTTTGGGTTCAGCTTGACAAAAGACTGCGCTAAGGCTTCTTTTACCTGTTTACTTTCAAACAATGATGTGGATCTATTAGTTGTCATTTTTCTTTTTGTAAAATGTTAGATGTAAAATGTGAAATTTCCTACTTTTGTAAAATTTTATTTATTAAATATGAAACCACATAAAAAATTGAATTCATGGATTAAAAGTTTTGAATTCGTTAAAGAAATTTATTTAGCTACAAGGCAATTCCCAGCTGAAGAAAAATTCGGAATTACTTCGCAAATCCGGAGAGCTTCAGTTTCTGTACCACTTAATATTGCAGAAGGAGCTGCAAGGAAAGGAACGAAAGAATTTATCCATTTTTTACATATTTCACTAGGTTCCGTATCAGAACTCGATACTTTAATTTTATTGAGTAAAGAGCTGGATTTTTTCAATGAACAAGAATGCAAGCAATTAATTGAAAAATTAGATGTCATAGGGAAACTCATTTATGGATTAATTAAAAACCTTGAAACACGTGTATAGTTTGTTATTTGTGAGATGTGAGTAGTAAGATTTTTGAGTCATCTCACTTTTCACAAATCACATTTTACATTCCAAAATATTCCGCTAAAGGTCCAAGTGCCAGCGCTGGAAAGAAAGATAAGGCAGCAACAATAGCGATTACAGCAAAAATCATGATTCCGAAAATTGTTGTATCGGTTTTTAAAGTTCCTGCACTTTCTGGAATGTATTTTTTATTGGCTAATAAACCTGCAATTGCCAAAGGTCCGATGATTGGAATGAAGCGGCTTAACAATAAAACAATTCCTGTTGTAATATTCCAAAACGGATTATTATCTCCTAAACCTTCAAAACCAGAACCGTTGTTAGCGGCGCTCGAAGTATATTCGTATAACATTTCCGAGAATCCGTGATTTCCTGGATTGTTCAGCCAGCCTGTTGCATTTCCGCTAAACCAATACCCCATTGCAGTATCATGTGCAGCAAAATAAGAAGCTAACGCTGTTCCTGCTAAAATCAATAATGGATGAAGAATAGCGATAAAAGCAGCGATTTTGACTTCTCGAGCTTCTATTTTCTTCCCGAAAAACTCAGGAGTTCGGCCAACCATTAATCCAGAAATGAAAACAGCCAGAATAATGAAAATGTAAAAGTTAAGGTAACCAACACCGCATCCGCCGTAAAAGACATTGACCATCATGGCTAATAATTGCATAGCTCCAGAAATCGGCATCGAACTATCGTGCATACTATTTACAGAACCTGTAGAAATTACCGTTGTGGCAATACTCCAGAAACCTGAAATAGCTGGCCCAAAACGAACTTCTTTTCCTTCCATCGCTCCATTTAATTGAGAAATCCCCATTTTTTCGATAGCAGGATTTCCACTGATTTCGCTTGACATTGTAGGAATTACTAAGAGCAGGAATCCAACCGTCATTACACCAAAAATAATGTAAGCGAATTTTTGTTTTTTAAGGAAGAAACCAAGTGCGAAAATCATCGCAAATGGAACAATCATTTGTGCCCAAAGTTCAACAGCATTCGTAAAGTAAGTTGGATTTTCTAAAGGATGAGCTGAGTTAGCTCCGAAGAATCCACCTCCGTTTGTGCCAATATGTTTAATCGCAATAAAAGC